>NZ_JBALOX010000095.1:74408-75189 GCF_036965165.1 Bacillus sp. JJ1521
CCTGCAGCCGCCCATGCTGTTAAAATATAACCGTGGATTGCACCAAGCTGTTTTGTTCCAAACAAGTCCCCGATATAGGCTGGGATTGCAGCGAACCCACCACCATAACATGTGTAAATTAGTGCTAGTAATACCTGGAACAACAATGGATTCGATACATACGGTAGCAATGGAAACGCGATTACCTGGATGACAAAGAATACCGTATATGTATTAGGTCTTCCTAAGTAATCTGATACTGATGCCCAACCGATACGACCAAGCCCGTTAAATGCCCCTAATACTCCGACTAATGCTGCAGCTGCAACTGGAGTTAAACCGACACTTTCTTGTGCCAGTGGAGAAGCAGCAGAGATGATTGCTATGCCACACGTAACGTTGATAAAGAGCATGAGCCATAAATAATAAAAACGTTTTGTCTTTACTGCTTGATTCGCCGTTAATTGAGATAAATCCTGCTTTACCTTTTTAGCTCCACTTGAAACTTTCTCTTTGAATCCAGCTGGTAACCATCCAGCTTTAGGTGGAGCAAGATATAAAGAAGACATAATCATAATAACAAAATAGGATACTCCTAAAATATAAAAGGTATTTGCAATCCCTACAGAAACAATGAGTTTTTGCATAATTGGGCTACTAATTAATGAAGCAAATCCAAACCCCATGATTGCAAGGCCCGTTGCCATTCCGCGTCTATCCGGGAACCATTTTACAAGTGTAGAAACTGGAGCAATGTATCCAACGCCTAGACCAATTCCACCTAATGCACCATAGAATAAAT
>NZ_JBALOX010000096.1:0-15689 GCF_036965165.1 Bacillus sp. JJ1521
GTTTTCAAAGAACTTTTTGACCCGCCGCTCAGAAGCGACTTTACTAATATAACATTAATAAATCTTTCGTGTCAACAACTTTTTTTGAAATCAATTATCTTTTTAAAAGTTGTGACTCAATCAATCACGTTGTCGTGATGACTTAATCTATATTATCAGCCTCCAGTTCTTTTTTCAATACTTTTAACCACGGTAATTAATGGTAAAAAAAGAGACTCATCCAAAACAGGACGAATCTCTTCTATATATATTATTGTTTTTGATAGCGTAAAACAGGTTTTCTTGCAGCTAATGTTTCATCTAGTCGACTTACAACTGTAGTGTGTGGTGCTTCTTGAACGATTTCTGGATTTTCTTCAGCTTCTTTTGCGATTTGGATCATAGCTTCAATGAAATCATCCAGTGTTTCTTTTGATTCGGTTTCAGTCGGTTCAATCATCATACATTCCTCAACATTTAATGGGAAGTAGATGGTTGGTGGATGATATCCGAAATCGAGTAATCGTTTTGCGATATCTAATGTACGAACACCTAATTTCTTTTGACGTCTACCTGAGATTACGAACTCATGCTTACAATGCTTATCATATGGTAGATCAAAATATGGTTCTAGACGACGCATCATGTAATTTGCATTAAGAACAGCATTTTCAGTTACTGCTTTAAGACCATCCGGCCCCATTGATCGAATGTACGTATAGGCACGAACATTGATTCCAAAGTTTCCATAGAAAGGTTTAACGCGCCCAATTGATTGTGGACGATTATATTCGAAGTGATATCCTTCCTCTGTTTTTATAAGTACTGGTTTTGGTAAGTATGGAATTAAATCTTCCTTTACTCCTACAGGACCTGAGCCTGGACCTCCACCACCATGTGGACCAGTAAAGGTTTTGTGTAAGTTTAAGTGAACGACATCAAACCCCATGTCTCCAGGGCGAGCTTTACTTAATACCGCATTTAGGTTTGCACCGTCATAATATACTTTACCGCCAGCAGAGTGGATGATTTCTGTCATTTCCAGGATGTTTTCTTCAAACAGGCCTAGAGTATTCGGGTTTGTTAACATCAATGCAGCAGTATCTGAGCCGACTACTCGACGTAAATCCTCTAAATCGACTAGTCCATCCTCTCCGGATTTTACTGTAATTGTTTCAAATCCTGCTACTGTTGCTGATGCTGGGTTAGTCCCATGCGCTGAGTCAGGTACGATTACCTTTGTACGAGCAGTATCGTTGTTTGCTTCGTGATATGCACGGATCATCATCAATCCAGTCCACTCACCATGTGCACCAGCCGCTGGTTGAAGGGTCACTTCATCCATTCCCGTAATTTCTTTTAAATGCTCTTGTAGGTCATACATAAGCTCCATCGCACCTTGAACTGTGCTTTCATCTTGTAATGGATGGATATGTGCAAATCCATTATAGCGAGCCACATTTTCATTAATTTTTGGATTGTACTTCATCGTACATGATCCTAATGGATAAAATCCTGAATCAACACCATGATTACGTTTTGACAATGCAGTGTAATGACGCATGATATCCAATTCTGATACTTCCGGTAGCTCCGGCTCCTCTACGCGAAGATAGTCACTAGGGATCACTTCATCCATATTTACCTCAGGTACGTCTAATTCTGGCAAACTATAACCAATTCGACCTGGCTTTGAAAGTTCAAAAATTAATGGTTGATCTTGCTTATTCATGGCTATCCCCCAATTCTTTTACAAGAGTATCAATCTCTTCTTTTGTACGAAGCTCAGTTACAGCCACTAACATATATCCCTCAAGTTCTGGGTAATCTCGGGCTAGATCGTAACCACCGATCATTCTTTTTTCTATTAAACGAGCATTTACTTCTTTTACCGATTTACCTACTTTTACAACAAATTCATTAAAGAATGGTCCTTCAAACGGAATTTCGAAACCATTTGCTTTAAATTGTTGCTTTGCATAATAGGCTTTTTGAATGTTTTGGGTTGAAATTTCTTTTACACCTTTTTTACCTAATGCTGTCATCGCAACAGATGCTGCTAATGCATTTAAGGCTTGGTTTGAACAAATATTAGATGTCGCTTTGTCACGACGAATATGTTGTTCACGTGCTTGAAGTGTTAAAACAAAGCCACGTTTTCCTTGTTCATCAACTGTTTGTCCAACTAGACGACCAGGAACTTTACGCATTAATTTTGTTGTAACAGCGAAATATCCACAGTAAGGTCCACCAAATGCTGCTGGAATTCCGAAAGGCTGTGCATCCCCGACAACGATATCAGCACCGAGTTTTCCAGGAGGTGTTAATGCACCAAGTGCTAATGGATTACTTGAAACAACAAACATGCTTTTACCTGTGTGAGCGACTGCCTCGATTTCTTTTAAAGGCTCAATTTGACCAAAGAAATTTGGATATTGAACAATGACACACGCTACGTCGTTATCCATTAAAGAGTTTAGTGCGTCAACATCCGTTACGCCGTTCTTTGTTGGAACTTCAACTACTTCAATGTATTGACCCTTCGCGTAGGTTTCAAGAACAAGCCTTGATTCCGGATGAACTGCCCCTGAAACAAGTACTTTTTTATTTTTTGTATGACCAGATGCTAGCATTGCCGCTTCTGCCAAAGAAGTGCCACCATCGTACATAGAGGAGTTTGCTACATCCATACCTGTTAACTCACAAATCATTGTTTGGAATTCAAAAATGGCTTGTAGCTCACCTTGAGAAATTTCAGGTTGGTATGGTGTATATGCTGTATAAAATTCTGAACGTGATAGAACATGATCCACAATAACTGGCATGTAGTGGTCGTACACTCCTGCTCCTAAGAACGAAGCATTATGGCGTAAATCAGCATTTTTTGCAGCGAGGACAGAAAGTTCTTTCATTAAAGCAGGCTCTGATTTTGCCTTCTTTATCTTATATTCACCTTTAAATTGAACACTTTCTGGAATATCACTAAAAAGCTCATCGACTGTCGATACGCCGATTGCTTGAAGCATTTCGTTTTTATCTTGTTCCGTCATTGGTAAATAACGATGTTTCATGAATGTACCCCTTTCCCACAACTCCATTTATTTTTTGGGACGCTTATAAAAAGGTGTTGCCACCACAACTGCTTTAAGACGTTTTTTACGAACTTGGACTTCAACTTCTGTTCCTAGTTCCGCATGTTCAGATTTAATAAGGACTAAACCAATATTTTTTTGAAGGGTTGGCGATTGTGTACCTGTTGTCACTTCACCAACTTGCTCGTCACCTACATAAACTTCATAGCCATGACGCGGAATTCCCTTATCAATCATTTCGATTCCAACGATTTTTCGAGGAGCTCCCTCTTCTTTTTGTTGTTTTAATTCAGCTTTTCCGATAAAGTCAGCTTCTTTATTTGGTTTCACCGCAAAGCCGATTCCAGCTTCGATTGGCGTGATATCTTTAGAAAGTTCTTGTCCATAAAGAGCAAGATTTGCTTCAAAGCGCAACGTGTCTCGCGCACCTAATCCACAAGGTAATACCCCTAGTGGTTCACCAGCTTCTAAGATTGCACTCCATAGATAAGGAGTGTCATCGGCTTGGCAATATACTTCAAAGCCATCTTCACCTGTATAGCCAGTTCTTGAAACAAGTGTCTTCTTGCCTGCCATTTCGACTTCGTCTTGAAATTTAAAAAACTTGATTTCACTTAAATTGGTATTTGTTAGCTTCTGTAAAATAGCTTCAGCTAGTGGGCCTTGAAGTGCGATTTGTCCCATCTCGTTTGAAATATTCACCACTTCCACATCGCCAAAGACATGCTCTTTTAACCAATCAAAATCTTTTTCTGTATTTGAGGCATTTACTACTAGTAAATAATGTTCATCGGATATCTTATAGATCAGTAGGTCATCAATTGTTCCACCATTTTCATAGCACATCGCAGTGTACTGTGTAGCGCCATCTTTTAAAGTTGAAACATCATTTGTCATCAATTTTTGGAGATACGCTAAGCTGTCTTTTCCTTTCACATCGATTTCACCCATGTGTGAAACGTCAAAAAGACCTGCTTTTGTACGAACCGCTTCATGTTCTTCTTTAATACTTGAAAATTGGACAGGGAGATCCCATCCGCCAAAATCAATTGTTTTGGCACCATGCTTTTGATACTCATCGAATAATGGTGTTCGTTTTAATTCAGTCAACCCGATTCCTCCCTAACACATCATTTAAATTGGTATTTGGGTCTTTACGTCAAAACCAAAAGATTCTGAAAACGTAAAAAAGGACAGATAAACTCCACAGTTGTGTGAAGTCTCTGTCCTTGCACCTGAAAGTTTACCCTCTAATAGGGTTTGCCCCTTTGGTGGCCGAAATTCGGCTCTCTCCAGAGTTGCGTCAAACAAGAGTCTTTTTGCCTGAGAGATTCACAAATAGTTTTGCTTGCTCCTTCGGCGCTACAAAGTTGTAGTCTCTCCCCTTGTCATCATTCGCGGTCTTCATATTTTTCATTTTTTTGGTAATACTAACGAAACGACTATGGAAAATTATCCAAGTCTAGCCCAAAAGCACACGTTTTTATCAAATAGAAAAATTCGCTAAACCTTTCTATTAAGCATAGAAAAGCGTTTTCGAACTAACTTCATCCTACCATCATCCGGCGATTTGGGCAATATATTATTTTCTTAACATTAACTTATTTTTTTGGTAAAATGTTCGGTTTTTAAGAAAAAGTTCACTTTCTTCTATATAAATACCAATATCAACTAAGAAAGGACTGTGAATATATGAATGTCGATTTTGAATTTGATCAGTCGTGGCAAGGTGACTTTTTGCAAAGAATTGACGAAGACGGTCCTTGGGCGAACTGGGAGTTATATAAACTTGCATATGAAGTGGAAAAACACCAGTCGATACCTGAATTCGAAGGTCTTCAGGCACCTAAGCATTTACCACAGTTAACACCACTTCCCCATCAACTTGAAGTTGCAAAGCAAGTGGTTGAAAAAATGAATGGAAAAGCCATTTTAGCGGATGAGGTTGGGCTCGGAAAAACAATTGAGGCAGGTCTAATTTTAAAAGAATATATGATTCGTGGACTTGTAAAAAAAGTGCTGATTCTTGTCCCAGCATCCCTTGTATCCCAATGGGCTTCAGAATTAAATCAAAAGTTTTATATTCCTGCAGTCCAGCAGAAAAAGAGCTATATGTGGGAGCAATATGATGTCATTGTTTCTTCTATTGATACAGCAAAAAGAAGTCCACATCGGGAAATTGTATATGAGCAGGATTACGATTTAATCATCATTGACGAGGCTCACAAGCTAAAAAACAATAAAACAAAAAACTATGAATTTGTTCAAAACTTGAAAAAGAAGTTTTGTTTACTATTAACAGCAACCCCGATTCAAAACCGAATTGATGAGATTTTTAATCTTGTATCATTGCTGAAACCTGGACATTTAGGGAATCAGGAAAATTTTGAGGAATCATTCGGAAAAAAGAGCCGCTCTATCGATGATCATGAGCATTTGAAGGAACTGGTCAATAAAGTAATGATTCGGAATCGTCGTGATGATACGGGAATAGAGTGGACAAAACGGAAAGTTGAGGCCGTACCAATTGAGTTTTCAGAGACTGAACAAGAGCTATATAATGCGATTTCTGCTTATCGGTCTAGCTTTTCAGGCTTTGCTTCAAGTATGTTCTCGATTCTGACCTTACAAAGAGAGGCTTGCAGTAGTCGTGAGGCCGTCTATTTTACATTGAAGAAGATGCTCGAGAAAAAGAATGAGGATGGCAGTGCTGCCGCCCCTACAGATATGGTATTGGGACTCATGAAAAAGGTTGAACAGGTAACGCAAAACTCAAAGGCAGAAAAAGCAGTTGAATTAATTAAGCAAATTGATGATAAAGTGATTATTTTTACGGAGTATCGTGCAACCCAAATGTATTTACAATGGTTCCTCCAGCAAAACGGAATTTCATCGGTTCCTTTTAGAGGCGGATTCAAGCGCGGGAAAAAGGATTGGATGAGAGAATTGTTTAAAGGGAAGTTCCAGGTGTTAATTGCAACTGAAGCCGGTGGAGAAGGAATTAACCTGCAATTTTGTAATCATATTATCAACTATGACCTCCCTTGGAATCCGATGAGACTCGAGCAGCGCATTGGGCGTATTCATCGTCTTGGTCAGGAAAAAGATGTTCATATTTATAATTTTGCAACCAAGAATACGGTTGAAGAGCATATTTTGAAGCTGTTATATGAAAAAATTAATCTGTTTGAGCGTGTCATTGGGCAGTTGGATGATATTTTAACAAGGCTCGATCTTGGTAATATTGAAGATCATATTCAGGACATCATGCTTCGTTCTCGGAGCGAGGGTGAAATGAAAATTAAGATGGAGAATTTAACTTCGATTATTAGTTTTGAAGAACAAAATGGTGGTGAGCAGCGTGCAGCAACAGGAAATCGTTAATTTTCTAGAGAAATATTTTATATCAAATCATTGTGAAATTCTTGAACGACATTCCGGGCATATGACAGTCCAATTGACAATTGATTTAGATAAGCAACTCATGAATCGCCCCTTTTATTGGACATATGTTGAAAAAACCGGTGGAGAACCGAATCCAATGAAGCTAACGTTAATTACAGACCGGGACCAAACACCCGAAAATGTAAAGGGTGACTTCATCCACTTTGGCGCCCCCCGTTTGCATCAAATTTTTGAATCAACAAAAAAACTAGCAAGCTACATTCGATTGTATCAGCAAACACCACCTGGAACCCAAGGAAACACACCACTTTACCCATGGATCGGGTTAAACGTGAAGGTTTCCTATAAAAGTGACCGTAAGCGTGATGTATTAATGTCACTCGGCTTGCAGCTTATTAACGGAATCATTGTTGAGGATTTTCAGGAGAAGATTGAAAAACTGCCACTTACTCCGAAAATACCAGATCTAACGTATACGATGTCCCCGTTGGTTAAGCCACAAAGTGGTATCAATCGACTTCAGCAATATGTGAGAGGTTTTGTGGAAACACAGGATCACGCATGGGCAGATGAAGCAAGACAGCGTTGGAATGAGGACTTAGCCCTGTTAGATGCTTTTTACGAGGGAATCGACGAAAAACCAGAAAGCTATGAAATTGAAAAAGAAGCACTAAGGGATCAGTACGAACCAAAAGTTCTTGTCGAAATCATCAATGGCGGATTGTTTTATCTTTGTCAAAATGCGATGTAATATAGCCTATCCTCATATTTGGGGGTAGGTTACATTTTTTTGGGGTGTTTTTTAAATAAATCGTTCGACAAATACCTTACATTTAATTGGAAAATTTACAAAAAGCCACATCGAAACGTCGTTATGTATTAACCCACCTCTTCTCATAGTTAACAAATCCTAGGTCCTTCTCCCTATCCTTCGAGTCTATTCTACATAAATAGGAAAAAGTGGGCATTTTTCGATGCATTGGACAAGTAATTGTTTGTGTTTTGTGAATATTTTGTAATCGACAGTTTTTTACAGAAATATTATTATCCATGTTTTATACTTCTAAATGTAATACAAAGGTTCTATACATATATGGACTATCGGTTTAGGTCGGTCAGCTGAGGTTCGAACAGAAAAAGGCAAACCTATTGAAAAATAGGGACGCAAAGTCACAGGTCTAAGGTTGGAGATTCCAATTACGACGGCTGGGTTGCCTGGAATACTAATTGTATTTTGGGAGGGTATTGGAAAGTATGATTAAAGTAGAAAACGAAACACTCGATCAAGAATGGGTAGATCTAATTTTAGAAGCACTAGATATGGGAATTAGTGTGAATGAAATCAAAGCATTCTTTGCAGAAAAAGCTGACGGGCTTGACTCATTGATTGGATAAAGAACAGTGAAACCCGCTCCTACTCCTAGAAAAACGTAGTTTCTCGCAAAATATTTGAATAATTCGTTCGTCATACAAAACAAACCTCTTCATTTTATGTTATAATCATAAATGGAGGAAGGTGGATTTTATGATTGGTCAACGTATCAAACAATACCGATTGCAAAGAAAATTATCCTTATCTGAATGCGCTGAAAGAGCTGGGGTTGCAAAATCATATTTAAGTTCCATCGAACGCAACCTTCAATCAAATCCTTCTATTCAATTTTTAGAGAAAATTTCCGCGGTCCTTGGGGTATCAGTAAATACTCTACTCCACGACGAGGATCACGAAGTTCAAATAGAAGATCTTGATTCTGATTGGGCACAACTTGTACAAGAAGCAATGAAATCCGGAGTTTCAAAGGATGAATTTAGGGCATTCTTAGAATTTAACAAATGGAAAAATACCAACAAATAAAAAAGCGCTTCAGGAGGGTGAAAAGGTTTCATCTCTTGAAGGGCTTTTTTATTTCCCTTTTAATGTTAATAGATTAATTTCCGGTGTATTAAATAAACGAAATTTCAAAAATGGTAAAGCATCACTGCTCCCTAATCCAGTACTAACATATTGCTTAGTTCCCTGATACTCCCACAGCCCTTTTACCCGATCCTGCGGTGGAAAAAGGCCATTCCTTCTGTACCATGGATCCGGGATGAAAATAGCCCCAATTATAGGGATACGTAATTGCCCCCCATGATAATGACCAGCGATAATGAGATCAAAATCACGCCACTTGGTTTCAGGGTCATTCTGAATAAAATTAATTCTTGGATCTGGTACAGGATAATGATTTAATGCGATTACGATGTCCTTATCCACTATTGTTTTATATGTTTCTTGTAATGTTGACCATTGATCCCGTATATAATCCACATACCAGGGTTCAAACTGATAACTAGGATATATAACTCCAGCCATCTTTTGTTCCGGGTTTTTGGTAATTGATAATTCAAAGTTAACGAAATGGACAGCATCTCCACCCATTTCAATCTTTGCACTGGTTTCTAATAAATAAACACCTCTTGCCTCCATCCCTTGAATAAATTTACCTTTTTGTAATTCTCCCTCAAACTGGTAACTATTAGGATCGGTATTTCCTGGGACAAACCAAGCATTCTCCTTATTTTTAATCCCTTCCAGTAGTTGATAAAAGCCGTCTACATTTTCACTTTCCGGATGATCCAGCATATCCCCAGTAAAAACAATTGCGTCATAATCCAATCCATTGATTTTGTTCACTAATTTGCTTTGGGAAGAACCAAATTCTTTTTCATGAAGATCACTAATTTGCAGAATCCGAAAGTTTTCTATGGAGTTTGGTAGGTCTTTCATAAAGATGTCTTGCTCAACAACTATAAATCGACGATTATCCCAAACGATAAATACTATGGTTATTAAAGTAATTAGGAACAATCCGATAATTACTCTTTTTTTCCTCAAGGTAGTACCTCCAGATTCAAATAATACCTACGTTCAAAATGGCGGTTAGTTCATTTTTTCCTATTCCGCAATTAATTGAACTAAACTTTTGCTTGTTCCAAAAGAGTAATCATTAATTCAGAATTGGGATAGTCCATTTCATCGAATTGTTTAATAACCTTTTGAACATCATAAGAAACCCTTACAATTCTACATTCGTAGTCATCTTCTCCAATATCAATTAGTGCATAAGAAGATTTATTTTGCCCATCGAAGGGCAGTCCAACACTTCCTGTATTTATTATGCATTTACCGTTTATGAATCTAATAAATGGTTTGTGAATATGGGCATAAATGTAAATATCTGCCTCGTTCTTCATTAGTTTTTCAACAATCATTTCGTCTTTATCATCGGGCTTAACAATTTCAAACAGGCTATCAGGTGTGGCATGAAATGCGTGGATGTTTACCCCTTTATGTTGAAAATTAAGTTCGGTCGGTAGATTTTTTAAATAGTCAATCGCTTCATCATCAAGTTTTGAAAAAGTCCACTCTCTCTCCTTTTTCATTATTTCTAACGCCGCATCTGGTACTTCTCCTTCATCTACACCGCGAACTACCCACTCATCAGCATTTCCTTTTAGTACATCTGTAGTTATTTTCCTTACTAATTCCAAAGAACGCTTTGGTTCAGGTCCTCTAAAGCAAAAGTCCCCTAAAACAGCGATTTTATCAACATTTCTACTTTGAATATCGTTCAAAACTGCATCTAGAGCTAATGCGTTACCATGAATATCAGAAATAAACGCGAGTCTCATGCTTAGAACCTCTTTTCTAAAAATCTATTTTTCTAACTGTTTTTATAAAAGATTAATTGCTGAACATTTGGTTATTTTTATTAATATCATTTGATTTTAAGTTTAGAGTTGCTTTGTACAAAATATTATCTTTAATGAGGTAAGACGATGCTCCAACACCGCCATTAACCGTATCGATTCCCATTCTTGTTATGTTACTGGAGATTTTATTTCCCTCTACAGTTGCCCCCATAACTTTTGTTGGATTATGTGCAGAAGCATCCCGCCCTATTTGAATAATGGGATAATCTCCTCTTTCATTCACGATAGAATTAAATGTATTATTTAGAATACTAATTTCTTTAGCTTCCATAGCTAAAATGATTTGACTGGTTATACTTTCATCATTATCAAAGGATGAATGTTGAAAAGTAGCTTCTGTTTCCTGATTATAAGTATAAAATGTTGTGTTTATAAATTTGCATTTATGAAAATTAATGCTACCTGGAATATTTAGTGCAAACTCTCCCACATTTGTAGAGCAGTTAGTATATGTACCTGGTGCTATGCTCATTTCAGGTGTGTTATTAAAGTTTATATGATCATACACGCTTTCACTGTTACCATCTCCACTGAATTCATTATTTCCTTGCAGTGTTATGTTTGTAATGTGAATTGGCTCGCCATAAACTGCAATACCACCAGAGGTTGTTTGATAATTCGTTGACTTAAGCATTATATTTGAAACCTTGATTCCACCATCTTCCGTTTGGGTGAAACCTAAACTGGAATCTACCCCGTCAACACCATCTACAACTACGGCCGAACCACCTTCGAAACTCGCTGAACTAGAGATTAATTTATTACCAAGGAATTTAGTATTGCCCCAAGTTACAAAGTTAGTGTGGTCGAACTCGTTGTTGGTAACATTGGCGCCATAGTATGCTGGATTAATCGAGAAACCGATACCATTTGTTAAATTTGGTCCAAAATAGTTTTCTTCAACCCTAGCATTTCCACCATAAGCAAAAACCATATGAATCTTGTTGTTCAAGAACTGATTGCCTTTTATCAGAGTATTAATTGCAGGGTAAAATCCAGGTTCAATATCAATTCCACTTTCGGGTGCGGTCCCGCTTGTATTGTGAATTTTATTATTTATGATTTTAATATCATCGGAAGCACCAACCGTAATACCTTGTCGGCGGTTATGCCCAATATCACAATTTTTAATTGTCATATTTTTTGTAATTGCTACTGTCATCCTATTTACTTGCACATCTTCGGTAGTATCACTATTAAACACAACCCTGAAATAGTCTGCATCATCGGAAACGTCGGAAAATCCCCATGTAGAATTAAAATGTTGATCTCTATCGGATTTAATAAAACTACCGTCCTTACGATAAAAGAAGATATCGTAATTTTCTTCTACTCCGTTAGGAATCCACATCATTACATTTCGATAATGCGGGTTGCTATAAATAGGATTGTTGAAATTCTCTACATCATAGTTATTTGAGCGAATTTTTCCTTTTTGAAATACAGGTTTACCTTCATCATTTATTCCGCCTAATTCTAGATCTTCTTCTGTAATATATTCCCCGTATATCGTTGCACCACCAATTTCAATTCCGTCCCCAGTAAACTTCTCGATTTTCACTCCATCAATGATGATATTACTTGCTCCTTTTGTATTAATTCCATTTCCCCATTCATGTGTTCCTTCTGTATATTCTCCTTTTTGGGAATAATCATGGGTTTCTCTATCTCCCCGTATTGTTCCCCCCTTTATTGTCACATTGTCGACTTCGGAATCAAGAAACAGGGTAGAGTATATTTCAAAACCGTTTGTTTCTTTTTGGATAACCGCATTTCCATCGAGTATGAATGTCATATTTGAAACCATATTGATTCTAGCGTCTGGATCATCCTCCGATTTTCCTTTTGAAACTAAATAGTTCCCTGCTGGGACATAAAACGTTGTAAAGCCTTGTTCCTGTGCCCATTTCAATGCGTCATTGATTCCTTTCGTTGTTTCTTTAGGATGGCTACCGTCATTGTATATACCCCATTTAGTTAATTCAAGGTTATAAACATTAGCAGCCGCTTTGACATAACTTGTTCCTTCTTTTAAATTTTGTAATGTCGATATTTTTTTATCTGAGACTTGCTGTAGTAACATAAAAAATGCACCTAGAAGCAGAATAACTCCAAAAAGGAGAGCTGACAATATAGAAGAATATCTCCATTTTTTCATCCAATCATTCCTTTAAAAATCTTACATTATAAATTTAACCTTTTCAGTTTGAACTCGATGATCCAACAGATTAAGAAATACGATATTTATCAAATCTTTTATTTCCTTTATTTGCAAGTCTCTTTTTCACTACTGTTTCAACTTTATCGGCAATACGTTTCCCGTATTTATTTGCTGGATTTTCAATTAACAACCATGAAAAATGGGCAAGCAAGATAGCTAAAGGAATCGATATAATAAAAATAATCCAAAGAGGGATTATTTTGTAAAAAAGATAAACCAGGCTAAAAAGTGTAGGCAAATGATATAGATAAAGACTATATGAAATTCTTCCTAAATATAACAGCGGTTTTATTATTAAAAACGAATGTGCCCTACCAGATGCAAGTGAAATGAATATAAGTAAAACGGATCCTATTCCTATAGAATAGTCACTCATTATTTCACCATAGTAATAAATTCCTAAATAATTCGCGATGACTGTCAAAACCTCATTGTAAATAAAGCAAGCAATGGTAAAAAGTAAGAGCATTATTTTTTTTACTCTTGTAAAACGTAAATAAAGTTCAATCATTTTATTTAAGTGTTTTGCCAAAAGACTTCCTAATATGAACATTGAAATAATTTGTAACGTAGCAAAAAACGATGTATGGTATCCCCAGTTTTTCTCCCAATGGAAAATATTATTAAGACCACTTACGAAGGATAAACAAATACATAAAAGCAATGAAATCTTCCACTTTACCCGATAAATAATAATAGCCAATATTGGAAAAATTAAAGAAACACGCATTTCCTGTACTAACGACCAAATTACATTATTGTATAGATTGGTATTAAAGTTTCCAATCATCAAAATATGATCTACCATATCCTTCAACGTGAGTGGTACCTTCCAAGAAAGATTAAACCACCCACTTAATTCGTTAATTCCCTTTTTTGAAAAAAACACACATGCAGTAATGGAAATTATTATTGCTACTATATACGGAATGTAAAGTCTGAAGAGTCTTTTAATAACAAAGGAATTGTAGGAAAATGATTTGCCCCTCGTGCATAGTAAAAACAATACAAACCCGCTTAACACAAAGAAAAAATTAACGAATGAATATGAACTATTTCCGGCTAAAATATTCAAAGGTAATAAAAAAACAGATGATATGGGGATGCTTATTAGTGGAACTTTACTAACTAATAAAATATGGCTAAAGAAAACAGTGATTGCTGCCAATCCACGTAGTGAATCTAATTGAACGAAACGCCTTTGCATTTAACACCTCTCTATTTATTCTTCATTAAGAACGACAAGATCTTTTGAAAAGTTAACATAGCTATTGGTCAGTTATATCTTTAAGTCTAGAAATCCATATTATTGATACATCTTGATTTTCGCATTAATATAATTCTGGACTAAAGAATCGAAATCACTTTGATGTGTCAACACAAATTCAATTGCTTCCCTTACCGCCCCACTTCCACCAGCAAAATTACTTACAAAGTTTACGTTCCTTTTTACAATTTCTGAAGCATCTTTAGGAGCGGCAGAAAAGCCAACAGATCTTATTATTGGTAAATCATTAATATCATCACCCATATAAAATACATTTTGTAAATCAATATCAAGTGTTGTAACAATTTCATGTAAAACATCTTCTTTATTTATAATACCTTGGTATAAAAAGTCAATTTGCAGTTCTTTTGACCGAACCTCTACAGATCTCGATTTTCTTCCAGTAATAATGGCAACCTTTACCCCTTGGAATCTTGCCAAACTAATACCCATACCATCTTTCACATGAAAACTCTTATAT
Organism: Bacillus sp. JJ1521; assembly: GCF_036965165.1. NCBI lineage: Bacteria > Bacillati > Bacillota > Bacilli > Caryophanales > Bacillaceae > Bacillus > Bacillus sp. JJ1521. Next base: position 14,202 of record NZ_JBALOX010000096.1, read on the forward strand.
TCAACACCGTCAGATCCAATCAATAATTTTCCATCAGTTAGAACTCCATCAACGTCTAATACGATTAATTTAATTTCATTATTTATTATCATTTAAAACCCCAACCTCGTAATATCTTGCAGATGAATCATCCCTATTGGCTCATTCATTTCATTTACAACTGGTAAAACATTGATTTTTTGAGTTTCCATGATATTCAATGCTTCAACAGCCAAGGCATCTTGTATAACTGTTACAGGATTTTCGTTATATATATCTTCAATGCTAACATTCATAATATCCCGGAATTTTCCTAAAGATCTACGAATGTCACCATCTGTAATGATACCTACTAATTTTCCATTGTGATCTATAATGCAAGTTGCCCCTAATCCTGATTCAGTCATGTCAAAAATAACATCCTTAACCGTACTTGAAATGAATGCTATGGGGTTCTTTTCAGTAATTTCTATAATGGAATTAACAGTAAGCAATAATCTTTTTCCAAGAGTCCCACCTGGGTGGTAAACAGCAAAATCTTCGGATGAGAAGTTGCGGGCTTTTAAAAGGGCGATTGCCATTGCATCACCTAACGTCAACATTAAAGTTGTACTTGTCGTAGGTGCTAAACCTAAAGGACAAGCTTCCTTCACCTTGCCTATGCAAAGAACATGATCAGCTTTATTTGCCAAAGTAGAATGTTCATTTCCGACAAAAGCAATTAACTTTGCACCTATTCGTTTTATAGAAGGTATAATATTAATTACTTCTTCAGATTCCCCACTTTTAGATAATGCTAATACAATGTCAGAATCGGTTACCATTCCCAAATCACCGTGAAGACCCTCGGTTGGATGCAAAAATAAAGAAGGTGTTCCAGTACTAGCTAACGTTGCAGTTATTTTTCTACCAATAATTCCAGATTTCCCGACACCAGTTACAATAACTCTCCCTTTACACAAAAGTATGGTGTTGATTACTTTAGCCATATTTTGATTTACACCATCGGCTAAAGTCATGATAGCTTGGGCTTCATCCTTTAAAACTTCTTTAATCGTGGTAGTATGCTCATATTCGGTTAACACATTTTCCACCGCTTATACCTCCTTATTTTCCCAACGATTTAATGAGTCGATCAATTTCGACTATCGGTTTAAGAAATTCTTCAAGTTCATCAAGTTTAATCATATTCGGACCATCAGATAAAGCTTGTTCGGGATTGGGATGAACCTCTAAAAATAAAGCATCTATCCCAACAGCAGCTGCTGCACGGGAAAGATAAGGAACAAACTCCCTCTTTCCATCTGTACTCGTTCCTAATCCACCAGGAATCTGTACACTATGTGTTGCATCGAAGACCACTGGAACATTCAATTCCTTCATTGTCGGCAGCGAACGCATATCAACAACTAAATTGTTATAACCAAACGTTGTACCTCTCTCAGTCAGCAAAATTTGGTCATTTCCCGATTCTTTTATTTTTACTACGATGTTTTTCATATCCCATGG
>NZ_JBALOX010000096.1:15707-19509 GCF_036965165.1 Bacillus sp. JJ1521
ATGGAGCTAAAAATTGTCCTTTTTTTATGTTAATGATCCTATTCGTTTTTGCAGCACTAACTAAAAGGTCCGTTTGTCTACATAAAAAAGCTGGAATTTGAATAATATCAACAATTCCAGCAACAATTTCCGCTTGATGCGCCTCATGAATATCAGTCGTTACGGGGATATTTAAATCCCTTTTAACCTTTTCTAATATTTCCATCCCTATTTTAATCCCAGGACCTCTTTCCGAATAAATCGAAGAGCGGTTAGCTTTGTCAAAGGAACCCTTAAAAACAAAGGGTACACAAAGTTTTTTTGTAATCTCATTAATATGTTCTGCTACTTCCATTACTAATTTCTCGCTTTCGATCATGCAGGGACCTGCTATTAAAACGAATGGGCGTTTACCGCCAAACACAATATCATCTCGTAACACAACTTCCTTTTCCATTAGCTTCATCTCCATGGCATTCAGATTTTTAATGTCTGTTGCTTCGTATCCATAATCTGTACCGCAAATTCGTAATCCTCTTTTGTATCTATATCGATTGCCTCAATATCATCTAATTCTTGAAAATATGGATTAAATCCAACCCTTCTTCTATGCAATAGAAAGTGTTCCTTTTGAAAAATATAAAATCCACTCGTCTCGATGAATACGGGCTCAACATCTTGAGTCCTTGGAACATCATTACATTCATAATTAAGTGTATTTCCTTTATACCATGCAAAGGTTTGCTTTTTCTGAACGCTTAAAGCAGAATCGTATTCTTCACTTAAAACATTTGCTAGCGCATTTTCGATTGAAGTATAAGTGATGAATGGAGAAGTCGTGTGTGCTAATATATATATATCACTATCAACTGTATTAATAAAAGATTCATAGATTTCATTGCCTTTTACTAAATTTCCATCCAGATAGGGATCACGATATAAAAACTTCACACCTGATGGTAAATAATTCATGACTTTATCATTGCTACAATAAACAATAACTTCGTCAACCTTTTCGATTTTCAATAAACTCTCAAAAACATACCAACTTAAAGAGTAATCTCCTAATGGAAGGATATTTTTATTTGGTAACCTTTGGCTATTTAGTTTAATAGGAACAAAAGCGGTTACTTTATTTTTCATTATTTCACCTCATTATTTTATAATGGATCTCCTCATTCACTTTAACGAACGTCCGTGTAAAAAATAAAAACAACCTCATTACTTAAGACTATTTAATAATACAAATTTCTCCCTTAATTAACGTAATTGATTCGAATGATTACTGATCTTTTCCATAAATAAATGAAAGTATTTATTGGTGTTTGCATGATTAATACTTCTAAATAATAAAGATTTTGCAGAATTATTATAAAAAACATATTCAATAATGTGGTTTAAGTTTGTAGCAACCCTTTGTTTGTAAGGCTCGTTCCCTCTCATAAAATCCATAATTTCGTAACCTTCATTACAGGCCTCAATAATTAGTTTATACAATAGAATATGGGCGATTGGATATTTTCTAAATTTAATATTATACGTTCCAAGGTAAAGGTATCTCCTTACTCCGTCTGCCATACCAAATTCAACTGCAGCAATTTCATCATTATGACTTAAATATGATAGATGTAGTAAGTTTCTTTCAAAAAGACTTTTTGCTGCTGTTAAAACAAACATTCGCTCTTCTTCAAACCTATATGCACTTGGGGTGTCAGTCTCCCCCCATTTTTCACAATGTAATTCAAAAAGCTTATTCATTACTGGTTCAATCTCGTTCTCTGATACAACCTTTGTATATTTAAGTACTCCCTCTCTATTTAACTTTCTTTCATAATAGCGAACACCCTTCAAAAACTTTTTACTAATTGAATTGTCTACCTTTTCGATATCCTTATCTAAAATTAAAAATGGACACAAATAGGTTTTGTTTCTTTCAACCGACGAAAAATCTTTCATTATATTCATATTCAAAACTGAATCAAATATTGAATTTTCTGGTACAGAACCCCAATTTATACAATCCCAACTAGCTTTGTCTTTATATATTTCTTTCATTGCAATTGAAAGAATCTTTTGGGGGCAATAATCCTTAGATAATACTGGAATTAAATAATCTGAAACCCTGGTACCTATAGGCTTTAATATCCGGAAAGGTATTCTTGCGTAAGTTTCTTGAACCAAATGAAGAGGAATGATTCCAATTGTTTGATTTTGATCTCTTACTTCAATAATATAAGGATTAATATCTTTTTGTTTACTTTCATATTTCAAACAACTTTTCAACCAACTTATATCTTGAAAAGCAGTTATATCGTGAAATCCAGACTTTAACTCTTCCCACTCTGGCATAATCTCAAAAAGTGAATCTATTTGTTTGTGTATTACTACCTGCAACATTTCCACCTCATTTTTAATGCATCATTTGTTAATTTTAGGTACTTCAACACTGGGTGTTGATCTGTTTTATTTAGTCTTATTCATTAAAACTTCATCTAAATCTACCCTTTTAAAAACTTCGAGTCTTCCTCCACGTGTTGCATTATAAATTTTAATATTATTTTGATCTGCATATTCCTTGGCAACCCGGTAGGCACCAGTCATCATATCGCCCGCAGAAGCAAATGTACTATCAACATAGTCGTAGTCTTTAAAATGATGCCTCATATTACTTGAATAATGACAATCCGTACCCAATAAGTATATTTCTTTAAACCCCATATAAGCAGCAATTTGTAATAAACAATATGTGATTGTATAACCACTATAAACAACAGAAAAAATATCATTACTAAATTTTGTATGGTATCGTTTTTTTTGAACCTTTTGTTTTAGAAAATAAAGTGGGAAAATATAATAATCATCCGGCATTTTTATTTTAAGTTGCTCTAAAATTGACTGACTTAAGAACTTGCCCTCACAATCCAACTCTTCGATATATTTTTCCATCCTTTTGTATACATTCTCATCTTGAATGCCATAATAGGTCGGCCGCCAATCCGTGTCCTCAAAGGCTAAACATATGGAATTCATACTTATAGTCGTTTCGTTTCTTAACTTTTCGAGATCTTCAATGGTTAAGCTTGGCCCTGTTGCTACAATAAAACACCGCTCCCCTTTATGCTTATTTTTTAGACCTTTTAAGTTTTCATATGGATTATTCTTCGTAAAATTATGAACCCTTAAAAACCTCTTTATATTAAAAGTCATATTAGCAACCAAATATGCTCTCACATACCTCTTTATTAAATATTGCATTTCTCCAATTTGAATTGCTAATTTGTAAATTTGTCTATTACTTTTTAAAAGTTCCCTAATACTCACATTTGTCACCTCTTTTTATGGTGGACCCCATTGTCAAGACAGTTTTTTTAAAAAATATGGTGGGGTTCCGGTAATAACACTTCATCAAGATCAACTCTTTCAAATACTTCGAGCATTCCTCCTCTTGTCGCATTATAAATTTTAATATTATTACGATTGGCATATTTTCTTGCTTCATTAAAGGCGCTTATCATTTTGTCCCTGGCTGATAAAAAAGTCGGATCTACATGACCATACTCTTTAAAGTGATGGTTCATATTCTTAGGGTAATTACAATCCACACCGAGCAAATAAATTTCCTTAAAACCCATATAAACCGCTATTTGAATTAGAGAATACGTAATTGAATATCCATCATAAACTCCGGCAAATGCATCACCGCTAAATTTTGTTTTGTACCTTTTGTGTGACATTGAATGATTAAGTAAATTCAAAGGGAAAATATAATCGTTTGTGTTAATTTTTGGTATTGATATTGTATCTCCTATGAATTTACATTGGA
>NZ_JBALOX010000096.1:19530-19812 GCF_036965165.1 Bacillus sp. JJ1521
ACATGTATACCTTGAATCCCATAATATGTCGGTCTCCAATCAGTTTCATCGAAAGCTAAGCAAATCGAATTCATACTAAAGGTCATTTCATTACGCAATTTTTCTAGATCTTCAATAGTTAAACTTGGACCAGTGCCGATAATAAAGCATCTTTGTCCCATATGTTTATTTTTTATTTTCTTCAATTTTTGATATTGACTATTTCTATCAAAGCCTATTACTCTTAAATACTTCTTTAAATTAAATATTACAGTAGAAATACCATAAGGAATAATACTATAC
>NZ_JBALOX010000097.1:0-32307 GCF_036965165.1 Bacillus sp. JJ1521
AAGCGGAATTATAGAACTAGAACCTAACTATTTAAAGCTGGATAGAATTTTTTCTATAAATCTAGCTAAATCATCTCAAAAACAAAAAATGATTTCATTGCTTTTACAATATTTTCAAGAAACGGATACAAAGATTATCCTTGAAGGAGTCGAAACAAACGAGGAACTACAAATGGCGAAAACATTGGGTATCGAGCTATGCCAAGGATACTTGCTTTCTAGGCCACAGCCCATTTTTTAAAATGCTATTAATTTATAAAAAGATTTGGTGGAAGATGTAACTCAATGTTACTAATGACACATCAATAGAAATAGACATTATAAATCGATTAGGAATATTGGAGGTTCATATACGATGAAAAGATTGACTAATTTTAAGAGTATCAAAATGAAAATATTATTTGGTTTTTCAGTTGTGATCTTACTTGTTGTTATTTTAGGTTTCTATAATTTTTATACTACAAATAAAGCAAATCAAAATACAGAAGTTATGGTTAACGAGCAAGTTCAATTATTAATTGCAAATGAACAATTGGTATCATCTATCGCAAACCGAATTGGGACAGCAAGAGGATATGTGTTATTTGGTGGTGACTATAAAGAACGATTTAATGAGTATACAGAACAAGGAAAACGAGCAGAAAAGGTGATTAGAGGAATAGACGTTACCGAGGAATTTGATGCATTAATGAAACGTACGATCAAATGGCGAGAAGGGATTGCTGATGAAGTATTTAAAGAATACGATAATGGAAATAAAGAACTTGCCCTCCAAAATCTTCAAAAACTTACTCCAGAGGGTCGCGAATTAATGATTGGTTATGAAGAGTTAGCTATTAAAAGAGAAAAGTTAATAACAGAGCTTGGAAAAGAAACGGTAGCTAATGGAAAAAGTTCACTAACTGTAACATCTATCATTACTGTCTTAATTATCGTATTGAGTATCGTCGTAGCTTTTATAACGTCGTTTATTATTTCAAACCCAATAAAAATGGTCATGGAACGGATGAATCTTATTGCAAAAGGAGATCTAAGCCACGAGCCATTAAAAACAAAATCAATAGATGAGATCGGTCAATTGGTACAATCCGTAAATGTAACAAATAATAGTCTTCGAACCATTGTCAAAGATATGACAGTCGTGTCTGATAATGTAAAGAATAAAGGCGAGGCACTAACATTGTACGCTGATGAAGTATTAGCTGGAAGCCAACAAATCGCAACAACAATGGAAGAGTTATCGTCTGGAGCGGAGGAACAGGCTCAATCTTCAACTACCCTAAATGAGAATATGGGGAAATTCTCTCAAGAAATATCGAATGTTGCCTCCAAGAGTGAATCTATTAAAGAACATTCAGATAAGATGCTTCAATTAACGGAAGATGGAAGTCATTATATGGAAGAATCTGTTCAAAAAATGGCGACAATAAACGAAAAAATGAAGCAATCTCTTTCAATGGTACAAGGATTAGATTACAAGACAAATGGCATTTCAAAATTAGTGAATGTCATCCAAGAAATTGCAGCGCAAACGAACTTACTAGCACTCAATGCAGCCATTGAAGCAGCACGAGCTGGAGAGCAAGGAAGAGGATTTGCGGTAGTAGCCGATGAGGTTCGGAAATTGGCTGAACAAGTAAGTGAATCGATTACTGACATTACTTCAATCGTTTCAGATATTCAGGATGAATCAAAACAGGTGGTTCAGTCGCTAGATGAGGGCTATCAATTAGTAGATGAAGGAACCACTCAAATTAAAACAACAGGTGAAACATTTACCCAACTTACAGGGGCAATCGAAGCGATTGGAGAACAGATCTCTACAATGGCAACCTCACTCTATGGTGTATTAGACGATACAAAAACGATTAATTCTGCAATCGAGAATATTGCCGCTGTTTCTGAAGAAAGTGCTGCCGGGGTGGAACAAGTTTCAGCTACCGCCCAACAATCAAGCACATCAATGGAGGAAGTTTCATCAAGTGCAAAATCATTAGAAGAAAATGCAAATGATCTGAATAACTTAATCCAAAAATTCAAAATTAGTTAAATTAAATACCCATCCTTTAGATAAAGTTTGATTTTGTCTAGGGGATGGGTTTTAGAGAATGTATTAGTGAATCGGAATGAACGGATGAAACAGGAGTGGAAATGATATGGATGCACAGAAAAAGGTAATTGTCTTTCGATTAGATGACCAGGAGTATGCAACAGTTATCCAGAATGTACGCTCAATCGAGCGCATGCAAGAGATTACGCGTATCCCCAATGTCCCTAATTTTATAAAAGGGGTTATTAATATACGCGGGGAAGTAACCCCTATTATTGATTTAAAAGAGCGGTTATCCATTGGAAAAATGAATGAAACAAATGAGACTCGGATTCTTATTGTGGAAATGAACGGCATTCAGACGGGCCTCATTGTTGATGCAGCAACAGACGTTATTGACATTGATGCTTCAGTCGTTGAACCAGCAACTAACATTATGAATGGTGTAAATGAGTTGTTCATAGAAGGAGTAGCCAAGCTAGAAAATCGACTTCTCCTGCTATTGAACTTGGAGAGAGTATTAATTAAGCAGGAAATTAATGAATTGCAGGAACTTAATCAGTTGTGAAGTATGGGGTTGGTTGCAGCAGCTGGGAATGCATTATCATGGGGAGTAGGACTAAAACAATTTTTATTATAAAATATCAAATGCCCGATTAGTAGCAATCTGTACTAATCGGGCATTTTTTGAAAACATCGATTTCAAACAAATGTTTGTTTAACGGTTTGAACCAGTGATAATACGAAACCATTGATTCAATCAATCGTTTGTTTGAATTTTTTTTGTATGTAAATGGAGTTTGAGAGTTAAACTGTTATACAATTAATTTAGTAACCTACAATAGGGACAGGTCCATCGTTTCAAAGTTAAAGTACTTTTGGTTCTAGTTAAAGTGGTGAGGGCTTACACATTCATTAACTATTACAATTGATAGGTCCGTAGTTCCGTTTTAAAATGGGTTATGGATTTATAAAATCAAGATAAGGATGACCATTATGAAAATTAATCGAATTCATCACGTAGCAATTATCTGCTCTGATTATGAGAAGTCCAAAGACTTTTATGTGAATAAGTTAGGGTTTACTGTATTAAATGAAACGTTTCGTGCAGATCGAGCTTCATACAAGCTTGATTTAGTAGTTGGGGATATATATCAGATCGAGTTGTTCTCTTTTGCCGACCCACCGAAAAGACCAAATTATCCCGAGGCAACAGGTCTTCGACATCTTGCATTTGAAGTAGAAGATATAGAAGAAGCGGTAAAGGAACTAAAATTAAAAGATATTGTTGTAGAAGATATACGAATTGATGAAACAACATGCAAAAAATTCACTTTCTTTAAAGATCCCGATGATTTGCCTTTAGAAATTTATGAAGGAAGATATTAAGAAGGATGGGGAACAGGCGAAGACCAGTAGGTTTGGTTTCCTGTTCCACTTTTGATTTTATCGTTTATTGGAGAATACTTTATCCCAAATTCCCTTTATTCAGCCGTCGTTGCAGTTCTTTTACAACAATAGAAGGTCGACTTATAACTCCATCAACTGGTGCCCCAAGTCTTATTTGCAAGGCTGTAATCGTAAATGATCCCAAATATCCATCTTGCATTACGCTGAGCCATTTTTGTAATGCTTTAATGACTAGTGATGGTTTGCTAATGAAGCCATCTACCGGAGTCCCAAAATAACTTTGGAGAGCACTGATCGTTTTGGGTCCCAAATAACCATCAACGACAAGGTTTTCTTTTGGGGGATTAACTGGTTTCGCTGTAGGTGTTTGTCCAGAACTAGGACCTCCATAACTAACACCTTCCTCTCGGCAAATTGCGCGTACCACACATTCATACATACCTTCACGATAGGCCTTATCCTTAATTTTTTCTGATTGTGGACCATCCACAAATTCATATTCTACTATAGTTGTTCGACAGGAACCTGTTAGTCTATGCATATAGTAATAATCGCCGCTGGACGAATTCTTTCTGGAGTACACAGGTTTTGGTCTAATCGGATACCCGGATCTCTTAAACTCCTCAATTAGTAATTGCTCAAACTTGCCGTCAGAATAGATGGAATGGATTGTTTCAGTCCCACTGCCACCACCCGCGTTAAAATGATGTGAAATACACTTCTTGTATATTTTAACCTTAGAGGTTCTTGAGTCGGGATTTATTGTAACATCACTTGATCTAGTCATATCATTTGCAACTCCTAGCTCAGCTAAGCGTTTGTCCACATAGAGTGCAGCTTCTAGAGTATATACTTTTTCTGTATTGCCATTAGCTTCCGCCCCCGGATCACTCCCGCCATGTCCAGCATCTTGAATCCAACTCATCAATAAATCACTCCTTTTCTATTAGGGGATGAGGAACCTTTCCCTTCGTCCCATGTTGGATATGGATTAAAGACGTAGAGATTGCCGATTTGTGCCCCACTATTATTTTCTGTTTCATAGGCAGTTAACATGTTAAACTCGATACATTTCCATATCATGCGCTTAAAGGTAGAGCGAGAAATGGCATGCTCGCTCAACCCAAAGTCTTTGCAACATGCGATTGTTTTAATGGCTTCATGGCAAACTCCTGGAATTTTTGATGATAATTGAATTAATTGATTCATTCCCAACATTTCTCCTCGCGTGAATTTCTTTTGATAATCAATAAGCCAAATCTCCATATTGACCTTAAATTCCTCGTAATCATGAAATTGTGAATACTCATAAATATCTATTTCAGAACCTATTTTGATTCTCAACATAACTTGAACCCCCTTTTACCATTGTTATAGAAAGGTAAAGTGGAAAAAGGGGCATCGGTTTTGAAAATATTTGAGGCAAAAGAATTGTTACGTAAATCTTCATTTTTTCTTCGGAATTTGGAGTATCTGTCGTCGAAAACGGCAACCGCGAATGGCGAGATTATGGAATTAGGTCAGGGGGAAACCTAGTCTTTTTGGGGGACGGAATGACAGATCCAAATATCTTTGGAGAATAATGGAATTGCTGATGGTGGTGATTTAATTATTTTTTTTGACAAAGACCATTCTTACCGCATTCTATTAACCTAACATAGGAGTAAAAAAGATATATATTAAAAAAGAGCAAAAAGTCCCAAATAGTTTACTAATTTAGGAAATGTATGTAAAATAGATAGGTATTTGGTTGGGAAATGTAGTGTTTTCCAATCTTTCCGAATATTCAATATTTAATTCCAAAAATTTAAAAGGAGTGGGTCAATTTGTCTAATCTACAATCAAAATTAGGAGAGGGACTTTCTAAGTTCCAAGATGGAATTGAACAAGGTAAACAGAAATTACAGGTTGTTCAAGAGATTAGCCGTCTTAAAAAGGAAATCAATGAAGCATCAACAAAAAAATCGATGGTGCTGCTTGAAGTAGGTCAAGCTACATATCAAAAGATACGTAATGGTGAAATTACCGATCCAGAGCTTGTTGAATTAACAGTAAAACTAGTAGGCTTTGATCACCATATCTATCAAGCGAATAAAAAGGTAGCAGAATTAAATAGTAGAAGCGCGGATTCAAATTCAATTATCTGTTCAATTTGTCAAACTCCTAACAGTGTAGATGCAAAGTTCTGCGGAGGTTGTGGTGCTAAAGTAGAAGTGGCTACAAAGGTTGTGTTGAGCGGAGAAGAGACTTGTGTAATATGCGAGGAAGCTATGCCGGTAGATGCGAATTTCTGTCCTTGCTGTGGAACAAAGGCGACTGCTTAGTAGATTGATAGAAAAGGAGGTTGAACAACTTGTTTTGTAAGAATTGTGGAACAGAAAATTCGGATGGAGCCCTGTACTGTAGTAATGATGGGGTTGTGTTATCCAAAGTAAGTGAACGGGTTCATTTATCCCGTGATAGTGAAAAGTTTTGTAAACATTGTGGTCATGAAAACACAGTAGGTGGTTATTATTGTGTATCATGTGGGCATAGTTTTGAGAAGGTAGTTGAAAAAGAAGAAGAGAAATTATCAGTTTCAAATGCAGCATCTGCTGTAAGTTCACAACAGGTAGGCGGAAATTTTCAAAGTGGACAAGGATTTATTGCTAGTTTAACAGATGTAAGTACTTTGATTCATTCTGGTAAGTTTATCGGGATGTCAATCGTGGCTTTATTAATTATTTCTTTCAGCATAAGTTCATTAGTGAATGGCCTAGTAAGCGATTTGATAAGTGATGAAATTGGTCCTATTGCGGATTTAATAGATATCAATCTAGTGTCTTTTACAGACGTTATGATGCTTAGTCATTTGTTGGGTTTAAATTTTACTATTAACGCAATGTTCATTGAAGGAGCTATCCAAACTTCTAGTGGGCTGTTTCTTTTATTAATTATTCCTGCAATAGTCTTTATTGTAATGGGCTTTCTTATGCAGCGTAAATACCCAGAAAGTACTATGGTAGAAAGATTAACACGTTGTTTATCATTCTCTATACCATATGCCATTCTTTTTGGTTTATTTAGTTTATTTGCTGGGACTTCATTGAAAATGAAAGACCCAACTGGCTTTACAGAGGTAGTATTAACGTTCACTTCAGACTATTCATTCTTTGAGAGCATTTTTAATGCATTTATAATTAGTAGTATTTTTACAAGCATCGGAGCAATGATTCGTCTGTCAAAAGAACAACGTACATATAATTATCAATATGGGTTGTCTATTTCACGGGCCATTTTACATTCAATGGTTGGGCTCGCTGTGGCGATGGTCGTTGGATTTTTTGTGATGTCTTCAAGTGATAATTTAACAACTGATGATCCTGCTGGAGATCTAGTGATCGGTACTCAAGTGGGAGGTTATATTTGGAATGTCTCTCAATTTGAAACCCTTAAGTTAAAGGTGGAAACCTTTGGTGAAAAAATTACCGCTAGTTATTCACTTTTGGGAGGTGCGAAGGCATCTCTAGATGGGGCAGACACAGAAGATGAAGCAGAATTTAAAGATGAGTTCAAAGAGGAATTTAAAGAACAAATTGGCGGATTGGGGTTGGCCTCATGGCTGCTAGTCCTTATTACCTTTGCATTACATTTCTGGGCTGGAAAACAGTTGATCAAATCTTCAGGTGGGAACATCCTATTTGAAGTAGGGGCTTATGCAGTTACTTTTGGACTTGTGAATGCGCTAATCGTGGGCATTACGAAGATATCTGCAGACCTCAATATGGATGATGCAATAGTCTTTAGCTTAGGATTTTCATCAATTGGGGTGTTCTTTATCAGTACAATTTTAGCTTATGTAGTTTCTTATGGTTCGGTGATGCTTTTAGGTCGTCAAACATCTTCATCCCAAGGACAAAGATACTCTGCATAGTTGATTCCAAAAACATACTCTACTCACTCCATTGGGTGGGGTATGTTTTTTACATAACGAAGTGAAACAGCTTTGAAAAGGAGAAGATGAAAATGAAATTCTGTACATCATGTGGAGCAAAGAAGATAGATAATACTCCATTTTGTAATGAGTGTGGGGCAAAGTTTGAAGATATAAAGGTGCCAAAAGCAAGAAAAACAGTCAAATCACCAGGACTAAGCGCTTTATCATTAAAAACAAAACTGATCATTGGTGCGGTATTAGCTGTTCTAATTCTAGGATTTGGTTTGTATAAGCTCGGAGATTCCATGACTGATAAAACAAAACTACTTGCGTCTTTTACGAAGAATCTTGAAAATGGTGATGTAAAAGGGTTAGTGAAGATGTTAGATTCCTCTGACGAATCCCTAGAAGTTACCGAACAACATGTGAAGGACTTAGTAGAGTTTTTAAAAGAAGATCCTTATCTAAAAGAGGAGCTCATCGCTCAGCTCCGTGCAAATTCTAAAGTAGACGGTTTTAAACTAGACCCAGTTGATTATGAAGAATACGGGATGCCTCAATTAATCACTTTTGAAAAACGAGGTAAGCATTTCTTCTTATATGATAACTATGATTTTGTTTTACAAACGTTCCCATTAACAGTCAATACCAATTATGATGATTTAACCTTTTTTATTGATGGAGAAGAGGTAAAGTCTGAATTAGTTGAAGAAGGTTATGTTTCATTGGGTAATAAGCTTCCAGGTAATTATGAGATAAAAGCTGTTCTGTCATCGGATTTTGTTGAATTAGAGAAAGAAGCTGAAGTCAGTCATTTCTCACCATCCTTCATAGACATGTATTTAGATATTGATTACGTGAGCATCGAATCAAATGTGGATGGCGCAACGGTACTAGTAAATGATAAAGACACGGGGATTAAGGTTAAAGCAGATGAAGAGGTAGAAATTGGTCCAGTATTACTTGATGGCTCAATGACGGTCAAAATCGAGCAAGAAACACCTTTTGGAAAAATGCAAAGTTCAGATGTACCAATTGATGACGATCATCTAACTGTCAATTTAAGCCTGACAAAAGAGGAAAAAGAAAAAGTAACCGAACAACTTGTTACCTTCATGACATCGCTCTCGAAGTCACTTGTGAACGGAGATAAAAGCTTAGTAGAAGGGCATACAAACTATCTTCAAAAGGAAATAATTGATACCGTAGAGGATCAAAATTGGTCTTATAGTGGATATTTATCAGATATGCGCGCAAATGAAGACTCATACTATTTAGGTTATAAGGACGGTAAGTGGTTTGCGGTCGTTGAGGTAGTTGAAACGTGGAAAGAATATAATTACGATGATTACTCGGGCTCAATTGAATCTGAGGATGTAACATCATCGATTTCGTATGAATTCGTTTATGATGAAAAAGAGAAAAAATGGGCTGCAAATTATTTTGACAACATTTCAGGAATTGATAAAAGCAAGCTAGCGAAAGTTGAAATTGATGTTGCCGCACAACAAAAACAGTTCGAAGCATCCCCTGTCTTTAAAAATGTTAAAGCAGAGATGAATCAAGATGGAATCGCACCATTTGTTGAAAATTACCTTTATAGATCCGTAGAAGCAATTAATAGCCGTGAGTTTTCCTACGTGTCCGGTCTGATTGACCAATCTTCTGCAGATTACTTAAAAGAAGTGTCTAACTATATTAATTACCTTGAAGAGAAGAACATTACTGAAGACCTACTTGATATTGAAATTGTTGATATTAAAGAGATGAATGATACCACTTTCACTATATCAACGCATGAAGAATATCATATCTATTACGGTGATGGGACGGGAAAATATAAAGCATTTGATTCAAAATACGATGTTAGATCAACACCAAATGGTTTTAGGATGTATAAGTTGATAGAAACGAAAGAAGTAGCAAGTGAAGATTTATAGAATAATATATTGTCACAGTGGCACTAATATATTTTTTAGTGATTGACAATTAATTTGGATTTTGTACTAGTAGGCCCGCCCCTCACAAGGATAAAGTTTTAAAGTATTAATATAATAATGCTCAATACTTTGTACCTATGGTGCAAGATTATTTCAAACAAACGAGGTGCACATTTGATAACCGACTGTGGCGAGTGGCTGTAGACAACGGAAACGAGAAGATACGTGAAACGATTGATAAGAAGAATGGAAATTAGACCAGAGGAGAATCTCTGGTCTTTTTAGGTTGGAATAATATTTTTCGTCAAAAGGTGTCACACATCATTTCAGAATATTCACTAAACGTTTACAAGCACTTAATATTCTTCTTCTATAATGGAAGGTAATCAGTTAATAGCCTTCATTAAAAAGGGGAGATTATCAATATGTCCATTCCTAAAGGAGTTTTGACCAAGCCTATTTTTGTAAAGCTATGGGAGAGTTATCCACTTTTTTCAAAGGTAATCTTAGATGTTGGTATTTTTCTAAAGTATAAGACATTAAAATTGACTAAAATCCCGAATAAAATTACCCTTCCATCTCGAAATATTATTTACATTAACAATGCCGAAAATCGAGGAAGGGCCCTTTTGATTAGTGATGGGATTACGCAGTCTCGCGTTACTGAATTCTGGGGAAATGCTGTGGAGTCGTACAAGCCGTCACTAGTTCTAGATATAGGTGTGAATTATGGAGAATGCATTTTCTCGACAACGTATGAAAAAGAAACGACCATTGTAGGAATTGAAGCAAATAAATATTTAATTGATTATATCGAGCGTTCACGGAAACAGCATGTGAACTGTCATCAAATCAATATTATTCATGCTTTTGCAGGGGAGCAAGAAAAGCAGGAGCAAGCCTTCTATATTGATACGCATTGGTCTGGGACTTCTTCTGGTGTTCAAATTTCGGAAAAAAACAGTATTGAAAAAACGAAAGTGCCTGCGATTACGGTTGATTCCCTTTTTAATCAAAAAAATTTA
This sequence comes from Bacillus sp. JJ1521, assembly GCF_036965165.1. Lineage (NCBI taxonomy): Bacteria > Bacillati > Bacillota > Bacilli > Caryophanales > Bacillaceae > Bacillus > Bacillus sp. JJ1521. The sequence goes on from NZ_JBALOX010000097.1 coordinate 10,342, forward strand.
AACAATCAACGGCTTCTATTTAAAATTGACGTAGAAGGCTATGAATTTATGGTTCTAAAAGGAATGAGAAATCTCCTTAATAATTGCCGCGATATTCTAGGGATAGTTGAAATTGATAGTCGTTATTTAGAAAAGGCTGGAGTTGACCTGGATGCTTATTTCGTTTTTTTAGACACGTATTTTGAAATTAAATTTTATGATAACTATAATCAACTAAAAAGATTAACTTCTACTTCGTTTTCTGCATTGCAGGAGGAATTCGAAGCGGAACATGTCCATACAGACCTTGTCCTGTCTTTACGAAACGGTTATGATGAGTTCCCTGAATTAGTATCCTGAATAAAACTTGCAGCGCAACCAGCGTTTTCTTTATCAAAAGCAAAAATGATATTAATTTTGCTATAGTAATTCTCCATATTATGTCATACACTCTTATTAGATGATAAAAGACAAGGAGGCATACGATGATAACCCGCAAAGAATATGAGCTTATTAAACAGGAAACATTGGAATATTTTAAGAAGTGTAACATTGTTTTGACAGAGGATGAAATTGATAGACTTGAAGTTGCTGACTTTGGACTTAATAGAGTAAGAGAGCTTGGTTTACAATTGATTACATACATCAATACGGAGCGTTGCTGCGCGAAGGACTTAGTGCTTCTTCCAAACCAGACTTGTCCTGAACATTTACATCCACCTGTAGGGGAATCTCCAGGTAAGGAGGAGACGTTTAGATGTCGTTATGGAACCGTTTACTTGTATGTGCCGGGTCCTGCGGTGGATCAACCAAAAGGTAAAGTTCCAGAAGATAAAAAAGATACCTTCACAGTGTGGAATGAAATCATCTTAAAACCAGGTGAACAATACACACTAGAACCAAATACCCTACATTGGTTCCAAGCAGGGGAAGAAGGGGCAGTTGTTTCAGAATTTTCTACGATGAGTACGGATGAAAATGATGTATTCACTGATCAAGAAATAAAAAGGATTCCAGAAATTGAGTAGGGTGGTGCAGGTAACCATCCGTACTTTCCGGTAAATATGTAATAGACGAAGGTGATCCTTCGTCTATTTTATTATGTAATATAAATGCTTTTGGATTTTCATAGAACCTTTACGAATGAGAAAAGAATGATGAGAGCAAATGTTTGATTCCTCTTATTTTAGGGAAGGCATTAACTCATTTTTTTGGAATAAGATTGGCTTAACAAAAAAATAAAAAGTAACGAAAAACCCAGTCGCTATTACGACTGGGATCTATTTGGTAAATCTTGTGAGCAACTTTATCAATTATCTTTAATAAATCCTCTTTAGTACTTCCTGGCAACAAATATAATTATTTCTTCTATACACTTTTCATTAGACCACTCGTAAGTTTAATTAGCATGATACTCTGTGGTTTTTGTACCTTCCATTTTTAACATCACTTTGTATCGCTGTAATTGAGTATTGAGACAAATCTACATCACTTATAGGAGCTACGCATCCTTTTTTCTGAATACTTTCATTTATTGTTTAGAATAGTCGAAATATCTTTGTGCAGTTCTAGCCTTTTTCTATTTTTTAATAACAAGAGTGTTCGATATATCGTTTGCTGTTGGAAATGTTGTTTTTACCTTTCCCACTAATTAATTGATTTAGCTTCTGACTTTCAATCTGTATCAACTGCTGGTTAATCCTCTTTTACATAAGTTGGTTGAACTGTTGTTATACTGTTTTTATCAGAATCTTTAACAGTACCATCTTGTTCCAAAGGTACAGTAAATGTTACTTTTTGAGACGTATCCTTTGAATTGTATACCATTATTGTAATGCTCTTTGGTATTTCCTCCATAGGGGGGAATGGAAAGTGGTTTGTAACCAGTTCTTTTCCGTTTCCTAAATCTTTAGTATGACCTGATGACCCGTTGTCAGGTCCTGCACCCACAATACTAAAGTAATAATTGATCCCTTCTCCCTTATCCATAATGGTCTCAGTATCAAGACCTATACCAGAGGGTGCAAAACTTATAGATTTTATAATAAATTCTCCGCCAAAAGCATTTACTTTATATTTTTGGGAAAAGGTTTGGCCTAACTCATTTGTTTTATCTTTTGAAATAGGAATCTTAAAATCCCAATTTCCAGAGACACCTTGGATTTTTGTAAAGGATAACTCCAATGAGAAATGATCTTCTTTAGGCAAGTCTATCGGATATATATTTAGGATTCCCTCATATTCTTTCGGACCCTTAATCTCATATTGCTCGCTGAATCCACCGTAGTTATGTGACCCATTTATTTTTGTTTCATAAGAATCCGCATCAAGTATTAAACGGGTGCTCCCATTATTAGCACTGGGTGGTATTTGCCACGTTTCATTGCTATTGTTTCTTAATCGATAGGCTACTGAAAGATTTTGTCCATCATAATAGGTTTTAGTAATTGTTAATTGAATATTATTAGATGTAACTGACTTTTCAACGTTTTCTGTCAGCCCTAAATTATTTGCATTATTTAAACCTATATCAGAGTTATAATTAGCATAAATGACTCCCACTACAGGGATTTTCTTTAAAATATCTGCAAAAGTTGGAGATACAAACCCTCCCCCAAAAATCAATGAAATGATCACTGTAATCGAAAGGGCAAGGTATACTTTCTTTTTTGATTTAGGACTGCGATTAGAATTACTGTCATTTATTATCCGACTTCGTATCGTTTGATGTAATGCATCAGGTGGTCGAATTGCTTCTAATTCAGTAGAAAGTTGCTGCTCTATATCAAAATGATTATTTGACATTTATTAACCCCTCCTATTCATTTCCGCTGAGTTCTTATAAAACTTTCGTAAATAGTTTAAGGCTGAGTGATGCCTTGATTTAACTGTACCAACAGGAATGTTAAGAATGATCGCTATTTCTTTTTGAGTATAGTTATAGAAATAGTATAGAAGGATCACTTCTTTTAATTTGAAAGACATTTTATCAATAATAGAAAGAAGAAACGGATGATTGTCTCCACTATTTACAAAATTATTTTCTATTTCGATTTCTTTATTTTTTAAAAACTTGTCAAATAAATTACGTCGTTTCCAGGCTTTCAGTCTCCAATGTTTGACCTGCCTGAATACGAGCCCATTTATCCAGTAATTAAATGGAGATCCTTCTTTGTAATTCTTGATAGATTTCCAGACTTGAAAATAGATTTCATTAACGATTTCATCCACTTCTTGTTTATTCGGTGCCAATACGTAAACCATTTTATATATTTGATTTTTTGTGTTTGAATAGAACTCGTCAAAGGCAGTAATATCACCCGCCTTTAACCTATGTATAATATTTTCCGAAATGATAGGTTCCATAACATCCTCCAAATTTGAGATTACATACTATATTGTCACTTTTGTTCGAAAAGGTTCAATCCTTTTGAAGAAAATTTAAAAATCATTTGTTCCTGATCTAAAAGAAAAATAAATTATGTTGTCAAAAATTTTAGATTGCAGACTTTGGGTTAGATAGAGTGAGAGAGCTTGGTTTACAATACTGTCCACCTGCAGGGGAATCTCCAGACATTTAGATGTCGTTGTAGAACTGTTTACTTATATATGCCGGGTCCTGCGGCGGATCAACCAAAAGCTACAGTTCCAGAAGAAAAAAAGATATCTTTATAGTGTGAATGAAATTGTCTTAAAACACGGCTAACAGTACAATCTAGAACTAAATATCCTATATTAGTTCCAAGCAGGGGAAGAGGGGCAGTGGTTTCCGAATTTTCAACGATGAGTACGGATGGAAATGATGTATTCACTGATTGAGAATAAAAAGGATTCCCGAAGTCGAGTAGGGTCCTAACTCAGTAGGAAATACAAAATAAATAAAGGCACAACTAACGGTTAAAATTCGCTAGCTGTGCCTTTTGAGTTTATAGAGTGTGTGACAGTGATTCAGTTTCCCGACTTTTCTTCCAAATTCGTTCGTTTTGAACAAGTCTTGTTTCAAATAGCTTCAAAGGATCATAGTAGATTTCTGGGCTCGACTTCATCTTAGCTAAAGTTTGTTTATCTTCGTCTACTAGACTCTTTGTTTCTTCTATCGTTTTAAAGAGTTCATCTAAAGAATCTTTATAGAATAACCCGACGTCCTGTTGTAGTGATTTATTGAAAAAGTCGAATTGCTGCCAAAATTTTGTTTGGATAGATTCGACAACATCCAGGTACAAGGCATTTTCTACATAGCGTTTATACTGGTTCAGCATGTAGGATTGCTGTTTTTGTGGCAACAAGCCTAATACTTTACCCGCGCCCTTCAACATCACCTGTGCTGGGTTATGACGTAGCATGATGTTTTCCTTCTCAATTTGAATTTGATAAGTCATGCGACTAATGTCTCGACGCCAGTCCTCAACAATTTTAAAATCACATTGCAGTTTGAGTTCTTTTTCAGGATACCCCTCAGCTAGTGACTCGGTCATATCATTTAAGTAATCTTGAGTAGCCACTAGTTTTTGGTCCGAGGCTTCAATCCATTCCTGAAGTTTTTCTGAAAGGATCGGCACAACCTCTTGATCAAAGTAGCTTCGGATCTCTTCGTTCATTTTTTCATTTAATTCGATATGAAGTTGGTTTAGATTACTTTCCTCCGTTATTATCTCCGAGCAACCTGCAAGGATTTTCGGGATCTTTTCGGAAAGGTCCTGATTAACTTCTCCAATTACGGTTGCAAATGATTCGACAATTTCCTTACTTTGTCCTGTTTCTTTATCATGGAGACTATTGTTAAAACCAGTCAATCTCGTGATAAACTCTTCATTATGTGCGATTAAATCTATAAGTTTGTTTTCAGCGTCTGCTCGCTTTTTAAGCAGGTTGGAAATCGTTTTTCTAAGTAAAAATAGGATTTTTCCAACGCGATTGACTGTATGGAAGCTTGCCTTTATGTCACGTAGAATGTTCCCATTTCTAACAGAGTGAATAACTGCATCCGGAAAGTACTCCCTTATTTTTTCCCTATCAAACGTATTAGTAAGCACAAATTGGACAGGAATATCTTTTGAGCTTTGTTTGATTTGTGCTAGATAATCAAAATCCAGCTCTGATAGAGTTTCGGCTTCGTGAACAAATAGAACGCCATCTACTACAGGTAAATAACCGAACGTTCTCCGTTTTTCCATAAAGTATTCGTTAAAACCAGTCGTATTCAGCCTTAGTGCTGATTGTTGTAATAGAGTGGAAGGTAGGCTCAATTCTATAATCGAATCTTGATTCGTAACTTCTTCCAATGATGCTACAGGACTGCGACCCATATCGGTCACCTCTGTTAATTCCTTCTTTTCTCCATATTGAATACTCCCAAAAGAAGAAAGAGATGGAGTGAGAACTACCTCTTCTAAAATTGAATTAATAAAGGAACCTTTTCCTTTACCTAGGACAAGTAGGTTAGTCGTCTCCATATCAAAAAGCTGATCAAAGCCCCAAACTAATCGATTACTCGTTTCAATATTATTTTTTCTAGCCCACTCAATGATTGTTTTAGTAAAGTGGTGGCATTCATCTATTGATAAAGCTTGATTATGTGCATTTTCCAGGACAATCTCAGCTTCTTTGACAATTACATGTTTGATGGCTGATGGAAAAATATCATCCCACGCGAGTAGGGCTGCAGCTGCTTTCAGTCCATTCGAAGCTGTAGTTGTGTTCAGCCAATTGATCAATAACTTCGGCATTAGCTGCCCAACATCACGTAATAAATACTTTCCAGTCGTGAGCTCAATGTATGCATCCTCAAATAAACCTGTGATCATGTGCCACGGTTCGTAAGGATTAATCTCTAAATCCTTCATGACCTGAATCACAGCATGTAACCAACTTAGATATTGGTCCGTATTTTTGTAGCCTTCCCAAACGACCGCCATAAGCTGTTTGAATCTTGATTGGTCAAGTTCATAAAGTTTTCTCAAAACCGAAGTGAATATTTCAGGCGTAAATGTACTGCCATAACCGGCTTCGCAGTAATCAATTAGAGAATCAAACCAGACTAGGTCCTGTTTCCGCTCAGCTTCTTTAATCGCTAGTTCAACGGCATTTTTCCAATCTTCCTGTTCCTCATAAAAACGCTTGGCAATTGTCGTTAAGTCGGGATAATCAGGATTCCCATCAATCGCTTCCTGCAGAACTCGATAAGCAGCATCAAGCTTGTTATCTTCGAGATAAAGAGAAAAAAGGCTCAACGAAACCTCACTGGTAAGGATCTTATTTTTCGAAATAATTGAGCCGTACTCTTTTTCTGCGTCTGAGAGCAACCCAAGCTCATAATAAGCATCTGCAATATTTTTCTTAGCCCAAGGCTCAAGGTCATTCGTGATATTCTCCCATTTATATATAGCCGCTTCATAATCTTTATAATTAAAGTAAATTTCCCCTTGAGCGAACCGGATATAGGATAAATCATAAATTTCCTTTTCCTGCTCAGCTATAAAAGCATCTCCAAGGATCTCAACCGGATGCCTCAAGTCATTTTCAGAAATAAACGTTTGATAAAATGTTTTTGTAATTAACTGATTTTCTGATGTCATATTTAAACCTCCATTACCGGGGCGTGTGGACAGAACCCGCGTCCCGTTTCATTCTGGTCTGGTAGGGTGAAGGAACTTATATAAATGTTTCTTCAGAGTATACTTATACCATATCATAAATATATACGTTATATTTTATCGGATTATGTCGGTTGATCTGAGGGACGATTTGCTGTTATTGTGGTGTATTCAGGAAATAGTCCCAGGATAATTCTTTTCCAAAAAGTGTTTTGTCTACCCAGACCTCCATGATCTATTGTATATTTATATTTATGTAGGAGGTCTGATAGTATGAGGTTTATGAGATTTGCACTTATGACTATTCTTGTTTTGGCTATTCTGGGGTATGGAGTTTATTATTTTGGAACAAATATGGCCTCAGAAAAGCTAATGGATGCTGTGTCATCCGAATTAGAGAATAGCGGTGAAATGGAAAATATCAAACAAACCATAGAAAATGATCCGGAGTTGCAGGTTTATTTAGAAGAAGTGGAATCAGTTGATGAAAGTACATTACCATTTACTACAAAAGAAGAAGCAACTAGAGTGTTAGTAAAAAAGGTAGGGTTAACAGGGATCCAAGACATACAGTCTAAGTTTCAACAAGGGCAACTGACTAACGAAGAATTGATTCAAGTAATTGAAGGGAAATTAACTGAAGAGGAACTCACAGCATTGAAGGTAATTGCTTACAAAGAACTTTATAATAAACAATAAACGGGGCTAACTTTTAGTCCTTTTTTTTATGGAAGTCAAAACAAATTTAGCAAGTTAAGAAAAAATGAAACTATTTTTATACTAGCCCCGTTTCTATTGTGAGGGCGTCCTATAAAGGAGAGTAGAAAATGGAAATAAAGGATAAATTATTTGAAGAGTGTTCTAATGTACCTACTGAACAGACAATGGAATGGTTAATTCAGGAATATGGGTACGATGTTTATAAACTGGCATTCTTTTATCTAAAAGATAAAGGGAAGGCTGAGGATATTTCACAGGAGGTTTTTATAACTTGCTATGAAAAGTTGTCTAATTTTGAGGGGGAGTTTACAAAAATAAAACATTGGTTATTAAGAATAACCTCCAATAAATGTAAAGATGTTTTGAGGAGTTGGCCATATAAATACATACAGTTTACCGATACTCTATTCGATCGCTTTAAAAATCTAGAGCTTTCTCCAGAAGAGCGTTTTACTAGCATGAATGAAAAATCAGAATTAGTTAGAGAGATTTTAAAGTTACCGATAAAATACCGGGAAGTAATAATCTTTTACTATTACGAGGATTTGAAAATATCCGAGATCAGCAATATCTTGCAAATAAATGAAAATACTGTAAAAACACGACTTCGCCGCGGAAAAGGACAGTTAAAAAATACGATTAAGGGAGGGAATTAAAATGGATAAAAACTTAGAAAAACTCAAAAAAAGTATGGATGAAGTACTGTTCAATGATTCCATTCATGAAAAGATGCTGAAAAATAAGATGCTCAATGAATTTAGAAATAGAAATGCAGGGTATCCGAAAAATCAAAAAAGAGTATTTTTAAATTACTTAAGTTATTCGGTTATTGGAATCATATTTATCTGCATATTAGCTTTCACAGGTCAACAAGTAGGAATTTATGATTTGGGAATGCAAAATAGTAATACACCGAACGTAGTCGCCCAAGAAGAAACTTACAAACTAAAAATAGAATTATTAAATGCTACCGTAACAAACGATGTCATGCCTAATAATCCAGATGAAAAACAGCCTGCTTTAAAGTATGATTTAGAGATGAAAATAGAAAATTTAAATTTTGATGACATTAGAGAAACTCTACTTGACATTGAACCAGGAGATAAGTTAAATCCACTAATAATCAATAATAAAAGGACAGAAAACTATTATGAAAATACCAGATCTATATACTATGATATGGATAATGCAGTTATCTTAAGGGTTGAATCCTATTTTGAGATAATTGATGGAGTGAGTGTAACAAACGCATTGGAAAATGCACATGATATTTCAATCAATTTTCAGGGCAGTAATGCATTAATAAGTCAAATAAAGTTGAAGGAGCAAGACTTAAAGATCGTGGATCCGGCCAAAGAACAACCACAAAAACAATACACTTTTGAAATTCAAAATTTATCAATTAAAACAGGTGAAGTTGATGGAAAACCCGAAAATGAAAATGTAATCGAGTATAAATTTCAACTGAAAGATACAAGCAAGGATCGTTATATCCATTCAAAGAACGAAGATAACAAAATGGTTGTTGGTTTGTGGGCAAAGGACGAGTTGTCTAAATACATGGTTATAGATTATACAAGTAGTTCAGAAAATAATTCGAATATGCTTACTTTATTTAGTAACCATAATGACTCAAATGATATCCACGAATTTTCATTTATATATAAGATTAAGGATGGAATAGATCCAGAAGAAGCGTTAAAACATGCTTACGATTCGAATATTCTTATTTATATAGGGAATGAATTTGTTCAATCGAATGGACTAGAACATTATATAAATGAAAACTAAATATTATTTTTGTTATATAGCCTACTCAATCAGAGTAGGTTTTTATTAATTGAGGTATCTCCCAATCAATGTGTTGACTCTAGAAATCATGATTAGGTAATTAGTAGGGTTTGGCAATATAGCCTTTATATTATAAAATAATAAGAGGCTCTGAATTATAGATGGTAATCCCATAAAATTCACAGTAATTTTAACAAATGAAGGAGGAGCAACATGAGTTTGAAATTTGCATTGATAGGTTGTGGACGTATTTCGCCAAACCATATCGCAGCTGCACAAGAAAATGAACTTGAGATTGTTGCCTTATGTGATGTAATTCCTGAAAATATGGAAGATAAAATGAATCAATTTGACCTTCCTAAATCAACTGCGTTATATACCGATTATAAAGAGATGTTAGAAAAGGAAAAGCCTGAATTAGTAGCGATTTGTACAGAAAGTGGTAAGCATGCTGTAATTGCTTTAGACTGTATTGAAGCTGGCGCTAATCTTATTATTGAAAAACCAATCGCACTTTCACTTGAAGATGCAGATGAAATCATTAAAAAAGCAAAAGAGAAAAATGTTAAGGTAAGTGCATGTCACCAAAATAGATTTAACAAATCAATCCAAAAGATACGTGAAGCGGTTGAAGAAGAACGTTTTGGTCGACTTTTACACGGCACGGCTCACATTCGTTGGAACCGCGGTGAAGACTACTATACTCAAGCTCCTTGGCGTGGAACTTGGGAACAAGACGGTGGCGCATTAATGAACCAATGTATCCACAATATTGACTTGTTACGCTGGATGATGGGTGGAGAAATTGACGAAGTTGTAGGGATGACTGACAATCTAAAACACGGTTTTATTGAGGCTGAAGACCTTGGTATGGCTTTAATTAAGTTCTCAAATGGAAGCTATGGGATTGTTGAAGGAACAACTAACATCTTCCCAACAAACTTAGAAGAAACTCTTTACATATTCGGTGACAGTGGAACTATAAAAGCTGGAGGTAAGTCAGTTAATATCATTGAAGAATGGCTATTTGTTGATAAAAAAGATAATCCTGAAGAAGTAAAAGCGAAATATCAAGAGAATCCACCAAGTGTTTACGGGTTCGGTCACAACCCACTTTATACAGACGTAATTGAAGCGATTAAAAATGACCGTGAACCTTACGTAACAGCTAAAGACGGAAGAGATGCTTTAGAACTTGTCCTTGCAATTTATAAATCAGCAGCAGAAGGTAAGGGAGTTAAGCTTCCATTAGAAAAATGCAGCACATTAGATTTTAAAGGTAGATTTGACAAATAATAAACGAAGGAGAATGATTTGCGGAATCATTCTCCTTCTTTCTTGCCTACTACTATTGAAGTTCTAAATGTTGTTTTAATTTTGTTGAAAGAGCGCTACGCTCTTCCTCAGGAACCATGAAGTAATACACTCCATCTATTTTCGTACCACTGCCTGAAATTTGACTTTGTTCAAGTTGCCCAGCGGCTTCTCTGTAGTTTTTTTGTATTTCTAGCATTTGGTCAAAAGTTAGGTTTGTTTGAACGTTGTTACCTAGCGCACCCAGGATATCATCAACTTTGGTAATAGTTGAAAGACTAGCACCTTGTTTAATGACTGCTTGTATTATCTGGCGTTGCCTTTCCTGTCTTCCGAAATCACCGCGAGGATCGTCATATCGCATACGCGAATATGCCAACGCTTTGGTTCCGTTTAGTTTTAGTTGACCTTCATTAAACGTATACCCTTCGTAATTGAATGTAAATTTGTTGTTAACTGTTACACCACCAACTGCATCTACAATATCTTTAAAGCTTTCCATATTAACTTGAATAAAATAATCGATTGGTATATCTAGAAAATGTTCAACAGTGTTCATAGTCATTTCTACACCCCCAAAGGCGTATGAATGATTGATCTTGTCCTGTTTACCTTTTCCAACAATTTCTGTTCTAGTATCACGAGGGATACTTACCATTTGAATGGATTTGGTATTAGGATTTACTGTTAGAACAATGAGGGAATCGGCCCGACCTTTGTCCCCTTTTCGCTTATCCACTCCCATCAATAACACGGAAAAAGGGTCTTTATTAGAAAAGACGACCTCATCTGTTCGTTTTTGGGATTTCTCTCTATCGATAGCTGTATGCATTGAGTCAACCGTCTTTCCTAAGGAGTTATATAAATAAAAAGCATATCCTCCAATACTTAACAGTAATATGCCCAATATACTTAGTAAAGAAATTACCCATTTTTTCTTTTTACTCTTTTTTTGATTATGTCTTCCCATTGTATCCCTTCTTTTGTATGAAAATGTAAATACCATATGATTATAGTATTAATTTTGTCGAAAAACAATATAAAATGCGCCTCAAAATGTGTTATAAATTGTATATTATAGGTAGATGTGTTTTAGTTTGAATAAAAAGACTGGGGGAATTGAAAAAATGAAACGTAAATTTTTGCTTTTTATATGCTTAGTAGTAGGGATTATTATAGTAACAGCATGTAATAATGAACCACTTCCGGAAGAACGATTTAAAACATTCATCAAGGATTGGGAAAAACAAGACTTCAGCAAAGTGTACGACCAATTCTCACCAGAAATAAAGGAAACCGTTAAAAAGGAAGAGTTTGTGGAACGTTTCAGTAAAATTTACAATGATATTGGTGTTAGTAATCTAAAATTAAAATTTAAAACCCCTGTAGAGGAAGTAGAGCCTAACGACAATGGGGAAGTCAATTTTATATACGATCTTTCAATGGAAACTATTGCGGGTCCTATTGAATTCACAGAACAAGCGACACTTGTTTTAGAAGAAATGGAAGACGAGAAGAAGTGGACAGTCAGATGGGAACCTGCGATGTTCTTACCAAACATGCAGGAAGGGGATGAAGTTGGTCTTCAGCTATCATCTCCAATACGTGGAGAAATTCTTGATCGCAACGGTGTAAAGCTAGCAGAAAATGGACTTGTATATGAAATTGGAATGGTCCCGCAAGACCTCGATGAAAATAAGGATGCTACAATTGCAAAAGCAGCGGAGTTATTGAAAGTAACACCAGAGTCGATTCAGAAGGATTTAGATGCTTCTTGGGTTAAACCTGATTATTTTGTGCCGATAGGAAGACTTCCTTTACAGGATCAAGAACTTGCTGCAGAGGTAACACAATTAAGTGGAGTGCTTTCAAAAAAGGTGGAATCTCGGGTATATCCTTTTAAAGATGCAGCTGCGCATTTAATTGGGTATATTGGGAAAGTAACCGCAGAGGATTTGAAAAAGCTTGAAGGAAAAGGATATTCTTCAAATGACATAGTAGGGAAAAAGGGTCTTGAGTTAGTTTTAGAGGATCGTCTAAGAGGAGAAAAAGGAGCACATCTCTTCATTAAAAAGGCAAACGGCGGAGATAATGTCACAATTGCTAAAAAAGAATCAAAGGATGGCGAAACAATCAAATTAACGATTGATATTGATACGCAGCTTGTCGCATACGATCAACTCAAGGGGAGTGCTGGGGCTGCAGCTGCCATTCACCCATTAACAGGTGAAGCACTAGCACTTGTGAGTACGCCTTCATTTGATCCAAATGCATTTGTTTTAGGAAATGCGCCATGGACTGAATTAAATGAAGATCCACTCAAACCATTAGTGAACCGTTTTATTTTGACATATGCTCCTGGCTCTTCCTTTAAACCAATTACAGCGGGAATTGCTCTCGAAAACCAAGTGATTACCCCTGAAACTTCAATTGACATCAAAGGGAAGCAGTGGCAAAAGGACAGTTCATGGGGGGGATATTCAATCACTAGGGTTAGTGATCCTGGAAAACCAGTGAACTTAAGAGATGCACTTGTATACTCGGATAATATTTATTTCGCACAGGCTGCCTTAGGGATTGGCGGAGAACGTTTTGAAACAGAGTTAACAAAATACGGATTCGGTGAACCATTTCCATTCGAATATCCTGTCTATGATTCAAAGGTATCAAACGAAGGTTTGAAGACTGATGTATTAACAGCAGATACAGGCTATGGACAAGGTCAGCTTGAAATGAGTACAGTCCACCTGGCAGTTTCCTATACACCATTATTAAATTCTGGAAACTTAATAAAACCGCGGCTTATCCTAGATGGCTCTGAAAAAGAAGCTTGGAAAGAGAATGTAATATCTCCAGAAAATGCCGGGATCATTGTCAATGATCTTGTGCAGGTAGTAGAAGATCCGAGTGGAACAGCAAATGATGCGAAAATTGAAGGCATAAGGATAGCAGGAAAAACAGGTACAGCCGAGCTAAAAGCAACTAAAGATGAAAAAGGCCAAGAAAACGGATTGTTTGTTGGTTTCAACACAGAAAATCCAAGTCTTTTAGTGGCTATGTTGATTGAAGATGTGAATTCTGGAAGTCATGATGTAACACCAAAAGTGAGAGCTATATTTGAAAGTGTTGTGAAATAAGGAATAATAGGCTGACGAATTTTTCGAATTTCGTCAGCCTTCTTTTTAAACTTACAATTTCCGAGGAAATACTACATAAATTAACCAAAATATATAACTTAGTTGGAATAAAGTAAACGGTAATTTGTATTGTCTGAATATATATTAATACTCTTGGATATATTAGTAAAAAATCATCTAAGGGTGCGATTGTATGCAACAAGAAGATAATTTTCCGAAAGGAATGTTTTGGGGAACTTTGATAAGTGTTCCATTATGGGTTTCAATTTTTGGAGCAATTAAATTAGCACAAAAATTTTTGGGTAGTTAATATTTAAGGGTTAAAAAACCTTGTGGGGAACATTCACCCACAAGGTTTTTTATTGTTCTTAATATAAGATTTGATATCTTAATTCTTCATTTAGAGTTGCCGGTCCACCTAGTAAAGCTACTCTTCTGAGGTTAATCATATAATAATCAGTGTTGAAGTTAATTTGATTAGCTCTTACTAAAAGAATCGGGCTGTTATTATACCAAGAGTATCGTGAACCATATAATGCATCGGCAAAAATAAGGCCATTTGCTAATGAAACAATTTTTGGGCTAGGATAGAACTTCTTTGCAATTGCCAATGATGTATCATACCGATCTTTCCCTGCAATTCTTTCGATACTAACAATTCCAGCCGCCTTTAATTCATTTTCAATTGAAACCGGAATGACCCCAGTACCACTAACAATGTAAACTTTTTTTATAGTTGGGTGGGATTTAATATAGTCTTTGATTCTTGGCATTAGGTTTTCTCCCCACTGAGGTAAAATCGGACTTTGTCGTTCCGTCGCAGCAGGAGAAACACTTAATGAGTCACTAAACACTAAACCATCAGTTGGGTTTGCCATTTCAGCAACTTTTAGTGCAACATCTAATCTGTCCTTTCCACTAATTCTTTCCACAGTAAAATGTTTCTTCATTTCTTCTTCAATATTTGGTGACACCGAACCAGGCCCGCCTAGAATATAAACTTTTCCATTTGGCTTTAAAAGTCGTTTTGCTTCATTAATCTTAGACTGAATCACTTGACCATTGTCTTTAATCAGTAGAATCGTAGTATTTTTGGTTTTATTTAATACTGAACCGACAAGTGCATCTGAATATGTTAATCCGCTTGTTAATAATACTGCACCAAGACTATTATCAGGAATTCCATTATTTAGATTCTTTTCAACTTCATACCGATCCTTACCACCAAATCTAATAATGTTGTTTCGCTCTCTAAAATTGAATTCAACATCGTATGTATAATGTTTTTCAAGATTTGTTAATCGCTTTGTTTCAAAAATAAATTTTCCTGTTAACTGATCAATCCCGCCAATTTCTTTTACAGCTGAGTAATGAATTAGATTGGTATCGTGAGCAAGTGATAATTTATCATCATTACCTGGGTCTGAAAAAATAGCCACATAAGTCCCGTCTAATAGTTCTGCAAATAAGGTGTTTTCCACTTTCGTTCTATCTAAAGAGAAGAATTGAATAATTTATTTCAAAACCAATACTTCCATAACCTGTTGCTTTTGTATCAATTACATAACGATCAATGACTTCGTTGCATCAAATTTGCCACTTTCTGTACTTGTACTCCACTTACCAAATTCCACTTCATCCATGGTCAATGTTCGGTCATCTGGATCCAAAGAAACAGACTTACCAGCTCCATTAACTTGGATAGAATTACTCAATAGTAAAGCAAAAAAAATACCAACTACTAATATCAACTTTCGGTTCAACTTTAAATATCCCCCTTAGAAAAATTTTGCTTAAAAATTTCATATCAGTAAAAAGGAGGGTATTTCAACAATTTTTTACAATTTTTTAATTATTTATTTTTATTTTAGCATATGGTAAGGACCAAATTTTAGTTCTTATTAACCGGAATCGCTAACCCGAAGCTATAGGGAATAAAATATTCTTTTATTTATTAGAATCACCTTGTCATTTACATAAGAGGTTTATTTCCTTAGTTGTTCAACAACCTGATTACCAACTGAACCCGTGCCACCTAAAATATTGTGTTTAGTTATGCCTTTTTCAGTGAGAATAGACAATGAACTTTCAGGCAAACTTCCTTGTCTACTAAGAACAAGGGAGGCATTTTCTTTTGCGGCAAGGACAGAGCCGGTTAAGGCATCCGCAAATGTAGCCCCTGTTGCAATATAGGCTTTCGTTGGATTTAGATTTAAATCTCTTATTACATTTGCAGCTACTTCATAACGGTCCTGACCTGAAATGCGTTTGGGAGATGGAAGGTGGTTATAAACATTTGCACCAACACTAGCCTCTCCTCCAACTACGATGGTATTAACTATTTGTTTTTCATTCAATGCCTGAAGTGTTTCATCCGGTAAATGATCTTTATTTGCTAATAAAATTGGATAGCCATTTCTTGCAGCATAGGGTGCGATAGCTAGTGCATCGGGAAAATTCATACCATATGCAATGATGGCTGTATCTGTATTTTCTAATCTTTGAGAGATATGATAACTAACCTCAAACCGATTTTTCCCACCAATTCTTTCAATATTAGAAAATCCTTCATTAGTTAAATCTTTCACCACATTCTCACCAACACTTCCAGGACCACCAACCATAATGATCTTTTTAGGCTGTAATCTTTTTAATTCCATTTTGGTTTCATCCGAAAGTCGATCTTGGTGTGTAAGGAGTATTGGTGCATCCTCTTGGTAGGCTAAAGGTGAGGCCGCAAGTGCATCAGCATATGCATTGTAATTTGAAAGAATTACTGTATCAGCATGTTCTGGCCATCCTTGTTTAGAGATATTAACGGCTACCTCAAATCGATTTTTACCAGAAATTCGATTCACAACATTAATATATTCACCTGCAATGTAACCTTCAGTCCCATCTTGAAGCTGTACTTTATACCATTCCGAATTTTCTTGAACAGCTGGTTCACTTAAAATTTTTAACAGTTCTCCTTTAGGTAGGGTACTTACTATTTCAGAGCTAGTAGATGGGGCTTGTTGTAAATTAACAGCAGTTAATGTGCTTGAAGGAAACTCTGCTACATTACTACTAGGCGGTATCCATTCTTTAAATTCCGCCCAAAGTGCGTGGTTTTCTTGCCCAAGGCTCCAGCTACCTGTTCCTTTAATATTGTATTTATCAACTAAGTCAACTTTGGCTTTTATTGATTGCTCGTTTTCGTACCAAATCGTATATTTTCCTGGAGCTAGCGTTTTTCCATTAATAACAGTAGGGGGATCCCCTTGTTTAATAATCACAGTGGCTTTAGGTGACTGACTAATTCCATCAAATATAATAGTGCTTTCATATTTATTAATCATTTCTTCGACTCGATTATTGGAAATCCCATGACCGCCAACAGTAGCATCTTCTACCCAATAACGCCCATAATGAGGAAGTCCAAGCACAACCTTATTAGCAGGAACCCCTTTAGAAAGGGCATATTGAATCGAACGTTCAGCAAAAGAAACACTTGCAACCGGTCCAGGAGCGCTTCCTTCCCAGCTTTCATCATAGGCCATTATCATGAGATAATCGGAATACTGTGCTAATTTTTGATAATCATAAGAGCCATGCCAGCCTTTAGTCCATCCATTTGGGTTAGCAGCAACTGCAACAGAAAGAGATTTGTCAGCCGAAAGCTTATCTCGTAGTAGGCGAACAAAGTCAGTATAATTATCACGGTCAATATCTGATACATTTTCAATATCGACATTCACACCGTCTAAATTATAATCCACAACGGCCTTTGCGATTTGAGTAGAGAGCTGTTCACGGTTCGCAAGGGCAGCCCTTCCTTGATCTCGATTCCAATGGTTACTCAAAAATGGAACAACCTTAACACCACGCTTATGCATTTCAGCAATGAAGGTTTTATCCATTTTTGTTGTGATTTTTAAAGTACCATCATCATTTAAATCAAAATAGCTTGGTGCCGCTTCGTTAATCACACCGTGTGTCCGGTCAACCTGGTTAATAAATGAACTAGTAGATCCGAAATATAAATAACCCATATTGAAGTCTGTTGCTGCATTAACTTTAGGTGTATCCATTAAAAGTGTCGTAACTAGTAATGAACCTGCCATTACCTTTACAGTTTTAACTCCAACACTCGGAAATTTCTCCTTAACATACTTGTTTACGACCTGCCGAAGGCTTTCCTTCCTTTGGTCCGAAATATTACCTAGTTCCGTGGCAAACTCGGTTGAGATTGGATTAATGTATAATATAAGTTCAACGGAGTCGTTATTTTGGATTAGTTTATGGGATTGAAAGAAGTCCATGGAATACTTCCTTTCAAAGTAAATTTTATTATTTACTATTTGTAAATATAGGTTGGATTATTTATCATGTTCACAAGTACTTAACTCTATTTGGGTAAAACTTAGTCCATAATTAATAATTATATTTGACATAAGTTTAATTCATCAAATTGCAATGGAACTGAATGATAACCTGATAAATTCCCTAACTTTCCTTCTTTTTTCAATTCCTCTAGAGTTTCACCAAGCCTTGCATGTTCCACATTTGATTCATGTTTTGGGATAGTTTGCATTGTGACTCTAGATGATGTTTAACATACTTTTTATACTTTAAATAGTTCGAATCACATTTTTAAAAAAGAAAAGCCTTGTAGAATTAGCTTCAAGGCTCAGACCGTAGACAAACTCGATAAATTTCGAAAATGCCTACAGTCTTTATAAATTTAAAATATTTATAGAGAATATTAAGGGTGATGGGAAAATGATGTCGAGAAATAATAACTTAGTTAGAGAACAATTGGAAATGATTACACTGGATCAAGAAGTAACACAAGATCACCTTGTGAGAAAGCTTGAAGCAGCTATTGAATTATTCTCCTTCATTACCCATTGGTTGAAAACCTTTTTTCAACTTAGGTCATCCAAGTATTAATCAAGTTGTACTGATTAAAGTGACATTTATTCAGTATATATTTGGCATATATTCAATGAGGCAAACAATCAAGGAAATTGAAACGAATAAAGCTTACCGTTGATTTTTGGGTTTTATACAGATGTTCCCTACTTTTCTACCTTCGGTAAAAATTATGAACGTCGTTTTAAGGATATAGATATATTTAATCAGATGTCTACCGTATTTTAAAAGAGATTACTGATAAGATCTTATTAAGCGCGGGTCCTGAAAGTGGATATTAATTAAAAGATGAACGTACGAAACAATTTGCCTATTCATTTCATGCCGCTACGGACCGAAATGGTTTTGTGTTAGGGTCAATTGTAACGTCAGGGAATACTCATGAAAGTCATATGCTTCGACCATTGGTGGAATCGATTGTGGATAAAGTCTTGAAACCTTTTGCTGTTGCTGCCAAGCTGCTTATAAAACACCTGCAATTTTTAATTTCTTAATAGAAAATCCATATTACTCCTGCTCTTCCTTACATACGTCCCAAAACAAAGGAAGGATTCATGCTTAAACATGAGTACGTTTATGAGAGCAACTTTGATTGCTATTTCTGTCACAAGGAGAGACATTAGCTTATACAACTACGATGAAGGAAGGATATCGACAGTATAAATCAGATCCTTCAAAGTCCATAAATTGTCCTTTACTAAAACAGTGTACTCAGAGTCAAAATCATCAGAAGTTAATTCAGCGTTACATCTGGGAAGCTTATGTGGAAGAAACAGAACACCTTTGCAATACTGAAGAAGTAAAGGAAATATATGCACGTCGTAAAGAATCTGTTGAACGCGTCTTTGCAGATGCAAAAGAAAAGCATGGTATGCGTGGATAACCCTTGGAGTAATTAAAAAATTGTCTATTCAGGCGATGCTAACTTTTGCTGCAATGAATTTAAAGAAACAAGCAGATTGGACTTGGGTAAGTCCAGAGCTTGCATAAAACATATGCAAGTTGGGAGATTATATACTCAAAAATAGTGTTCATTTTTGATAAAAATAGGAAAAATAAAAGGCATTTGGGATATGAGAATTCCCAAATGCCTTTTGTCGACACTCTGAGCCTTGAAGAATTAACTGCAAGGTTTTTACATTCTAGTCTCTACTAAATATGTCCCTTGTATAAACCTTTTCAGCAACATCCTTAAGGTCCTCTGATAACCTGTTTGCAACAATCACATCTGAAATATTTTTAAATTCTTCAAAATCATTTATAACTAGGGAGTTGAAAAATTGTTCATCTTTAAGTGCTGGTTCATAGACTACAACATCAATGCCTTTAGCTTTAATTCGTTTCATAACTCCCTGGATAGCTGATTGTCTAAAATTATCGGAATCCATTTTCATTGTTAGTCTATAGATGCCTACTACTTTAGGTTGTCTTTTCAGTATCATTTCAGCTATATGATCTTTTCTAGTTCTATTAGCATCCACGATTGCACCCATAATATTATTAGGAACATCTTGGTAATTTGCCAACAATTGCTTTGTATCTTTTGGTAGACAGTAGCCTCCATAACCAAAAGAAGGGTTGTTATAGTGATTTCCGATTCGGGGATCAAGTCCCACTCCGTCAATAATTTGTTTTGTATCTAGCCCTCTTATTTCTGCATAGGAATCCAATTCATTAAAGAAGGCAACCCTCATTGCTAGATAGGTATTAGCAAATAGCTTTATTGCTTCTGCTTCAGTTGAATTTGTAAATAATACAGGGATGTTTTCTTTAATTGCACCCTCTACTAGTAAATCCGCAAATACTTTTGCTCGTTCTGATTGCTCGCCAACTACAATTCGAGAAGGATATAGGTTGTCATATAACGCTTTTCCTTCTCTTAAAAATTCTGGCGAAAAGATAATGTTATCTGTTTCAAACTTTACTTTAATGGTTTTTGTGTATCCTACAGGGACAGTAGATTTAATTATCATAACTGCATCCGGATTAATAGATAGAACATTCGCGATAACAGCTTCTACAGTTCTTGTATTAAAATAATTTTTATCGGGGTCATAATTCGTCGGTGTTGAGATTATTACATAATCTGCATCTTTATATGCTTTGTAATTATCAGTTGTTGCAGTTAAATTTAAGTCCTTCGTAGCTAAATATTCCTCAATTTCGTTATCAATAATAGGGGACCTTTTATTATTTATCATATCAACTTTTTCCTGAATTATATCAAGTGCAATTACTTCATTATGTTGTGCAAGAAGTATTGCATTGGAAAGGCCGACATAGCCTGTACCTGCAATTGTGATTTTCATGTAAATACACATCCTTATTAATTTAATATACATTTTTTATGTAATTGAAATTATTGCTAACAATAAATAAAAAGTTTATGTTTTAATCATCAGTTTATTATTATAACACAATGATAATTAAAACTTACATATCAAAGCAATAAGACAATTTTTTATTAGGGAAAGTAGAATTAGATGCTATAAGGGTTGATTATTTAAGATTTATATATATTATAAATATCGTTAGAAAACAACGGTGGGTTATCTAAAATAATAAAATTTCGTGTTAAGATACAATTGATTTGTAAAATAAAAAAACATACAAAGAATGTAGAAAATCCTCATGGAAACTTGGAAAGAAAGGGAAGGTTACAAAGTGAAAAAATTACACATAATGCCAAATGAAAAATTCACAGAACTTTATATAGAATTTATAAATAATCATTTCGATGCAAGTGAACATTTATTTTTAATCATAGGAAAAGGAATCAACGCTGAAATAACGGCAAGAAAAAATGTTAAAAATATTTATCTTAAGGACATTAAGGGATTAATTAATTTAATAAAAGAATTAAATAAGTCTAAAAAAGTTTTTTTACATGGGCTTTTTATGAATAAGATTGTCATGTTGCTATTCTTACAACCGTGGACTATAAAGAAATGTAATTGGATTATTTGGGGTGGGGATCTCTATAAATATAGCTCTAGAAATGAAAGTGTTAAAAATTTCTTTAATGAATTGCTAAGGAAATCTGTAATTAAAAATTTCGGTGGGATAATAACTTTGGTTAAAGGAGATTATCAACTTGCAAAAAAATGGTATAGTGTTAAAGGGAAATATTATCGTGGCATGTACATTAACCCAGTAAAAATTGAATTTTTAAACAAAGTACTTAATGAAAAGGACTTAAGTAATCAAGAAATAAATATTCAAATTGGTAATTCCGCTAATCCGAGCAACAGGCATATCGAAGCCTTAAATCTTCTAAGTAAATTTAGAAACGGCAATATTAAAATTTATGTCCCATTATCTTATGGTTATAATGATAATGAATATATTAAAAAGGTAATAGATGAAGGTAAAGCAATTTTTAAAGATAAGTTTATACCTATGGTGGACTTTTTAAATCCAGAAGAATATGCGAAATACTTAGCATCTATTGATATTGCAATTTTTGGACACAATAGACAGCAGGCGTTGGGTAATATTTATGCATTACTATACCT
>NZ_JBALOX010000098.1:0-1183 GCF_036965165.1 Bacillus sp. JJ1521
ATAAAAGGGGAGTAGCCTACATTTAGGTTACTCCTTTTTTACTTGTTAACTATTGAATAAGTGCTTATTGTCATCATAAACGGGATTCGCCAAAGAGGATGTAATTACTTTATTTTTAATAACCTTTTTATTTACTTCCAAGTGACGTGCATTCATGATATATTTTATTATGTCAATAAATATTGTAATAAAAGAGGTGATTATAATAAGAAATTTGCAACTAAACATGGATCAGGCTGTAGAAATATGTAAGGTAATAAATAGTGAAGTGCGAATGAATATATTAAAGATATTAAGCACTGGGTCTTATAATGTAAACGAAATAGCCGAGAAATTGGGGCTGCCTTTTTCTACAACTGCAGTTAATGTAAAAAAACTTGAAGATGCAAATCTGATAATTACTGAGCTAGTACCTGGTCGAGGAACACAAAAAATAAGTACCAAAAACTATGACAGGATTATTATAGACCTCTTCCAGGATAATATTGATGCTGAAAAAAATACAATTACAATAGATATGCCTGTCGGAGAATATATCGACTGTCAAGCTGAACCCAGTTGTGGCTTAGTTGGAAATGAAGATTATATTGGAATGCAGCATGATCCGAG
This sequence comes from Bacillus sp. JJ1521, assembly GCF_036965165.1. Lineage (NCBI taxonomy): Bacteria > Bacillati > Bacillota > Bacilli > Caryophanales > Bacillaceae > Bacillus > Bacillus sp. JJ1521. Next base: position 610 of record NZ_JBALOX010000098.1, read on the forward strand.
ATCATTTTATGAGCCAGGTAGAAGAGAGGCACAACTACTTTATTTCCGAACAGGATATGTTGAGTATAGATATCCCAACAGAATCCCATATGGTGCTATCGCTTCAGAACTTGAATTTAGCGCAGAGGTGTGTTCAGAGGCACCCTATCATAAGTTAAATTGGCCATCAGATATTACAGTTTGGATTAATGACGCTGAAATTGGGACTTGGACTTCTCCGGGGGATTTTGGTGGTGAGAGAGGTTTTAATACACCAATGTGGTGGTCATTAAACTTCACACAATATGGATTATTAAAACATTGGAAAATCAATAATGAAGGTAGTTTCATAGATGGCGTGAAAATTTCTGATATCAAAATTGAAGATCTAAGACTTAATGAAAATCCTTTTATCTCATTTCGTATTGGTGTTAAAAAAGATGCTGTTAACTTGGGTGGTCTTAATTTATTCGGACCTAATTTTGGGAATTATAGACAAGGAATAATTATGAATGCTCGATATCTAAATGGAAATGATAAGATAAAAAGTGAATAAACCAAGCTAAAAAGCCTGTATTATTTCTAAATAACACAG
>NZ_JBALOX010000099.1:0-120 GCF_036965165.1 Bacillus sp. JJ1521
AAACTTCAATCTGTGGAAGCATTACCCCACAGATTGATAGTTGAACCAATCAGGCTTTTACTGGCATTTGCCCTCAGTGAGTGCTTAGTGCCAGTATATGTTGAAAAATTTCCATTGAAA
>NZ_JBALOX010000099.1:154-9733 GCF_036965165.1 Bacillus sp. JJ1521
ATCGTGGCATCCGCCAGAGGCTTTAACTTTTTTTGCAGAATTTACGACTACTGCAAAATAAAGTTAGTACCTTCTTTGGAATTTGTTTCGAATCAGGATTGCAATAGAGTTCATTAAAAATAGAACGATTAGTAGGATCACAATTGTTGCTGCAGCTAAGTTCGCATATTCAGCCACTAGGGCAGAATCAAGTGTCCAATAATAGATTTGCATCGGCAATACTGTAAATTTGTCAAAAACACTATCTGGAAGTGGAATTAGTAAAGCCGGAATCCCAATAACAACAAGTGGAGCAGTTTCGCCAATTGCTCTTGAAAGTGCCAAAATAACTCCTGTTAGAATTCCTGGTATTGAGGCAGGTAATACAACATTTTTGATAGTCTGCCATTTTGTTGCGCCCATTCCGTAGGAAGCTTCACGTAAGAAGCTAGGAACTGCACGAATTGCTTCCTGACTCGCAACAACCACAATCGGAAGAACTAATAGTGACATTGTTAGCCCACCTGCTAAGACAATATTCCCTAAACCGAAGCCACGAACAAAAACGGTAAGACCTAAAATTCCAAATACAATTGACGGAACACCTGCAAGATTTGAAATATTCGTTTGTATGAAGCGTTGAAGGCGTCCTTTTTTTGCATATTCTTCAAGATAAATCGCTGTACCAACACCAAGAAAAAGTGTAATTGGTGCTACAACAATCATTAACCAAAGGGTTCCTAGGAGCGCACCCATGATTCCGGCGTTTTCAGCTACAGTTGATAGCTTACTCGTTAAAAATTGAATGTCAATCCATCCAATACTTTGGGAGATGACTCGATAAAATAGTATTAACAAAACTACTAAACTGAATAATACTGAGATTAAAAAGATCGTTTTTGCAATTTTATTTGTCATTAAACGTGTGTTTAATTTCTTCTGCACCTGGGCTGTATCCACATATTTCATTCTTAATATTCCTCCTTAAACTTGCGAGAAATATATTGAGCAAGTAAGTTCATGATTAGTGTAAATGCGAATAAGGTCATTGCTACCCCATATAGGCTATAATAAATGGTTGATCCAGCAGGTGCATCGCCGCCATTTACTTCAACAATATAAGCCGTCATTGTTTGCATTGATTGGGTAATATCAAATGTAAAGTTCTTTGAGCTTCCACTCGCAATCGTAACGATCATCGTTTCCCCGATTGCCCTCGATATGCCCAGAACGAAAGAAGCAATGATTCCAGACATTGCAGCAGGAATAACAACCTTCCAGGTTACTTCAAGTTTAGTTGAGCCTAGACCAAGTGCACCTTCCCTCATGGAATTCGGCACGGCGCTCATTGCGTCCTCTGATAGGGATGCAACCATTGGAATGATCATGATTCCCATTACGATACCTGGACTAAGAATATTAGTCGGTTCAAGACTAGGAAAAATAGATCGTAATAGAGGTGTCACGAACGTTAAAGCAAAGAAACCATATACAATTGTGGGAATCCCCGCAAGAATTTCAAGAATTGGTTTTAAAATTCTTCTTACTCGATCTGAAGCATATTCACTCAAATAAATGGCGGACATCAAACCGACAGGGATCGCAACTATCATTGCTATAGCCGATGAAATAACTGTTCCTGTTAATAGAGGTAATACCCCAAATTGAGCATTTTCGCCAAGGGGTTTTAACACTGTACCCGTAAAGAAGTCGAGAAATGGTACGCGTTTAAAAAACTCGAATGTTTCAAATAGAAGAGTAAAGACAATACCTACAGTAGTTAAAATTGAGATAATAGCAATTAAAAGTAATCCTTTTGGAATGACTTTTTCAATTACTGTGTTTATGCTTTTATTGCTTTTGTTTTTAGCAATCAGCTCTCTTACGTTTAAAGCTTTAGAACCTTCCTTCATGATAAACTCCCTTCAATTCAACATTTATCAAGACCAAAAATGATTTTTCTATCTATAATCAGGTTGAAGATGAGAGCTATTCCTTCTCTCATCTTCACTTTGAAACTATTATTTTAAACCTTCTAATTCTCCAACTAATTTTTGTAATTCATCTTCTGGAAGTGGAGCGAATCCAGTTTCTGCTGCAACTTCAGCTGCATTTTTCATAGTATAGATTGCATAGTCTAATACTTGTGGCTTTTCTTTAGCCATGTTTACATTAAGGTAAGTGAATACTGGTCTAGTAAATGCTCCATATGCAAAGCTATCACCTTCACCAATTGTTTCTAGGCTAGGCTCAACTGCACCGTTACCAAAATCAATTTTTACCATTTTCACTTTTTCTTTGTTATTTACTGCATAGCCATATCCGAAGAAAGCAATTGCGTTTTTATCTTTTGATACTAAATCAACTAATGTTGAGTATTCTTGTTGAAGATTTGCTGAAGCTACAAGATCTTGCTCATCCAAAATCTTTTCCCAGAAGAATTCATACGTACCATGGTTTTCGTTAGGACCGTATGTTTTAATTGGCTCATTTGGAAAATCAGAACGTACATCAGACCAATTTTTCTTACCAGCACTTTCTAAGAAAATATCAATTACTTCTTGCTTTGTAAGCTCGTCTGCCCAATCATTTTCAGGGTTTACAACGAATGTTAAACCATCAAGAGCAACTTTTAATTCTTTCGCATCGATTCCAAGATCCTTAGCAGTAGCTGCTTCTTCTTCTTTAATTGTACGTGATGCATCATTGAAATCTGTTCCGCCTTCAGCAACTAAGAACTTTTTGAATCCAGCACTTGTTCCAGCGCGGCTAACTTCTACTGATACATTTTCTTGTTCATTTGTCATATAATTTTCTGCCATCTTGGACATGAAAGGAAATACTGTTCCGGATCCATCAATTACAACGCTACCTTCTAATTTTTCAGCACTTGCATTTTCATTACCTGTTTGTGGCTCTTCTTCTTTTTCTGTGTTGGCTCCATTTCCACATGCTGCTAAAACAAGCATTGCAAATGCAATCATTGCTAAACCTAAGAACTTAATGCGTTTCATTTCCTTTATTCCCCCTAAGAGTGAGTTTGTTTTGTTTTATCTTACATGTATTAGAATAATCTCAAACTATTAATCTCGTATGAATTGAATGTAAAGCTTTTGTAAATTTAAATAAAATGATGAATTCACCCACTTTTTGTCGAAAGTATAATTACCGTAAAATTGCATAGAAAAAAGCCTAACGAAAATCCGTTAGGCTTTACTTCATAATTATTCAGTTCCTTGTGCTTCATCTTCACCAGCTGGTGTTTCTTGCTCTGTATCTGTGTCTTGTGTTTCTTCCTGTGTGTCTGATTCTGGGTTTGGTGTTTCTTGTTGAGGCTGTGTGGCTCTCGTTTGTTTTAGCTCAAAATATTTATCTAAAATTGCTGCCCCAACTGTAAGGTTCATATTATTTGATGATTTTCCATAGTACGCGTAAGGAATTACGACCGCAAATGCCACCTCAGGATTATCAAAAGGAGCATACCCTACAAGTGTACTATTAACAGCCTCCACTCCGTTAATAAACGATTGAGCTGTACCTGTTTTTCCAGCAGCATTATATGGTTTACGTGCAAATGACCCACGAGCTGTTCCTCTTGATCCTTGATAAACTAATTTAAATCCTTGCTGGACCCGATCGAAATATTTCTGATCTATATCGATTTTATTTAATACGGTTGGTTCAAATGGCTTTTGAATCGGACCTAATTCATTCTCATCCATTGTTGGTTGATGAATTTCCCTTACAATCTTCGGTTGCATTCTGTAGCCATCATTCGCAATCGTAGACACATACTGTGCTAATTGTAAAGTTGTATAGGTATCATATTGTCCAATTGCTAAGTCCATTAAAAGACCAGGATTAAGTTGTGACCCAGGAAATCCTGTCGTTTCGCCTGGTAAATCAATACCTGTCTTCACACCCAAACCAAACTGACTGAAATAATTTCTAACGGTACGAAATGCATCATAATCAATCGAAATCGATTGACCGGGGACATAATGCCCACCTGCTAAATCTAGGAACGTCTTAAACATATATACGTTAGATGACATTTCAAGTGCTTTAAGGTCATTAGTATCCCCTAAGTCTTTCCATGACTTCTTTACAGGAGTATCTTTAATTCTTACTGGTGAATCATAGTACCTTGAACCAATATTAATTACTCCTGTATCATAACCAGTTAGCATGGTGGCGCCCTTGACAGTGGACCCCATCTCATACGCGGCATTCATAGTACCTAGTGCATAGTCCTGGAAACCCATTTTGCCGTCTTCCCCTCTTGCATAGACCTTACCAGCCATACTTAAAATTTCTCCGGTTTTAGGGTTCATCATGACGACAAATGCGCGGTCAAGATACTGTGTACCACTCTTTTGTTTAGTTTCTAACATCTGCTCTTCAATGATTTGTTCAACTGCTTGCTGCAGCTCCATATCAATGGTAAGGACAAGGTCACTTCCCCTTTGTCCTTCTGAAATCACAATTGTTTCCTGAACAGCATTCCCTTTAATGACATTTTCCACTTTAGCCTTTTGACCATGTAGTACGGATTCATATTGTTCCTCTAAGTAACTTAATCCAACGCGGTCATTACGGTTATATCCACGGGCTAAATAATAATCTAACTTATCGCCTGGAAGACCTTCATCTGTATCAGAGATTCTACCAAGAATGGATTTTAAGGTAAACTCATATTTGTAATCTCTAACCCAATCAGTTGTCGTATTAACACCGGGTAGTCTCTCAAGGTTTTCACTGACAACCGCATATTCCTCTGGGGTCACATTTTCATTTTTCACAATCTGAGGGACTAGTGCATAGCCCTTAGTCATTTCACGGAAAATAGCCGCTACCTCTAACTCAGGTTCAGTTATCGTATTAATATCTTCTTCTGTAATCCGGTCAATTTGGAGTTTATAAATTTCCTTACTGGATAAATCTCCATCTTGCTCTTTTTGTAATTCATCTTCAGTTACTTTCTTTTTAGCCTCATCAGGATTTTTTAGTATCCAGAAATCCTTCAGATCACGTTCTGTTACTTTATCAGTCTTCATCTCAATTAACGTAGCAAGGGTTTCCGCAACCTTAAGCACATCCTCTTGCTTTGTTCCTCTTGCACGTGTATAAGTGATTGCATTTAATGCTTTATTATCCACAATGACATTTCCATTTTTGTCATAAATCTTTCCCCTTGGTACAGGAAGATTTACAACTTCGTTTTCTGTCTTATCTACTTCTTTTTGAAATTTCTCACCATGAACAATTTGAACAACCCCAAGTCTTAATATGAGAGCTGAAAAAAGTAAAAAGACAGCAAAAAATAACATATTTAAACGAAAGGGAACATGTGATTTTTTCTTTTTCATCATTAACATCAACTACCTTTATTTTTTAGCCTATATTTAATTTTAGCATATGAATGAATGCTTATGAATAAAAAAGGCACCCAGCCAGACCAGGTGCCTTTCTTTCTATTGTAAAAGAAACTCAAACATTTTTCCATGATTAAATATTGGCTAGATGGTTAAGCTGTGGAACCACCCTCGCCTTCAATTAATTTACGGTTTGCAGCCGATTTGGATTGAACTGGACCAGCTGCTTCGGGTGTTTTAATTCGCCTAATTGGAAAATAAAGCAGTAAATGTCCTGCCCCAATTATAGCTAGAAGAAATGGAATACTTTGCTTTTCATCAAAAAAGGTGACTGCGATCAGAAATAATACTATTGATAAAATCCTGCCGAGATTTAAATAGATTTCTCTTACAACAACATATTCGATCCTCATCTCTTTTGCGCTCCACCCCTTACCTATAACATCATAGGTTAAAGAATTATATGGAACAAGCAAAATTGGATAACCCACCCCAATAATAACACCATATAAAATCAGCCTTGCATAGGTTACATCAAAAAGAATCGCAAATATAGCAAGATAAACCATTAAACCACCAACAAGAATTGCCTTTTTGCGCATTTTCTTTTTGATTAACCTCGTTGCTAGAAAGTAGAACAAGAAGGATACGGCTGAATTTATTAATCCAAATTTTCCTAATGCCAACTCACTTCCAGTTGCGACAAAAACAAAGACGGAAATGACAAAAACAAATGTGCCTTCACGAATTCCTTGAAAAAAGTGAGCATGTAGGATATTCTTCCAATTTGAATTATTTTTGCGTTCATCAAGTATTCGCCTAAAAACAAAATCTCCTTCAGCTCTACGCCTTTTCAAGAAAAAGCTAAGCACAACTGCACCGGTAAACAAACCTAAGGAAATTCCAAATATAACGGTGTAGCCGGTAAAGCTCTCCATTGATGAAATGATGATTCCCGCTGCAATGGGACCAATCATTCCTGCAAATGAACCAAGTAACCCTAAAAAACCATTGAAAAAGTCACGTGTTTCTGGCTCTGTAATTTCAAAGGTTAAGACATTAAAAGCTAGCCAGTAAAAACCATAACCTATCCCAAGCAGAGCTCCCAAAATTAACAAATATTGTGAGGCGTTTTCACCAATCCACAAAACAGTGATATAAAAAATGGCTAAAAATGAAACTCCAAGCCTTAATACGATCACCCTATCAATTTTTTTGGCCCATCTCCCTGCAAGTATAAAGGTTAACGGTTGTAAAACGACGACCGCTAAATTATATAGGCCTAAATCTTTAAAATCACCTGATTGCTTCCATAAGTACACGTTTACGAATGTGTTTGATAATGCGATACTTAGTGCATATAATCCCCCAATCACAAGTAACAAAATTAAATCCTTGTGTATGGGTACATTACCGAGCACCTTTTTAAAACGAGACATTTGCTGACTCCCCTTTTTCTATCTACACCATTATTGTGTGATAAAAAAATGGAGATATACAAAGAAAAGCTTAAGGCGCCCGCCCATCGGCGACAAGCATAAGACAAGCGCTGACAGAAGGCGCATTTTGCCTTCAGAAGCGATTAGCTTATGACCTCGATCCGATGGCGGCTTAAGCTAGCCATGAACAAAAGTGCAAGCGCCTTGAAAAGCGAACCATCGACTAACGCCGCCACGTCCTGTGGCAAACGTCGATATCAGCACGTCCTGTGCAAGTCCTACAAGCATAAGAAAAGCCGGCGAGAAGGATGCCTTTTATCCTTCTTGACGGATTGGCTAGACCAGAGAGGAGCTAGGCGCTGGAACTAGACAAAAACAAAAAAGCCAGTGGACAAGTCCACTGGCTTTAATCATCATTATTTTGCAGCGCTGTAACGGTTTGCTACCTCTTCCCAATTAACTACATTGAAGAATGCAGAAATGTAATCAGGACGACGGTTTTGATAGTTTAAGTAGTAAGCATGCTCCCAAACATCAAGACCAAGAATAGGAGTTTTACCTTCCATTAATGGAGAGTCTTGGTTTGGAGTGCTAGTTACTTCTAACTCACCATTGTTAACAGCTAACCAAGCCCATCCAGAACCGAAACGAGTTGTAGCTGCTTTTGAGAACTCATCTTTAAATGCTTCAAAGCTTCCGAATTTGCTGTTGATTGCATCAGCTAATTCACCAGTTGGCGCACCGCCACCGTTAGGAGAAAGTATTGTCCAGAATAAGCTGTGGTTTGCATGTCCACCACCATTGTTTCTTACTGCTGTACGAATATCTTCTGGAACAGCATCAAGATTGGAAACTAGTTCTTCTACTGATTTGCTTTCTAAATCAGCTTTGCCAGCGATCGCATTGTTTACATTAGTAATGTAAGTGTTGTGATGTTTAGTGTGATGAATGTTCATTGTTTCCTTGTCAATGTGTGGTTCTAATGCATCATAAGCATAAGGTAATTGTGGTAATTCGTATGCCATGGTAAATTCCTCCTTAATAATATATGTAATATAGAACCTTTTGAAAACGAATTCGCTTTCAGCAGCCCTCACTTGTTAGATTACCAAAATTAGTATAATCTTTCAAATAAAAAGCTTTGTTATTTATTTAACACCAGAACTAAGATTCCACTGAAGATTTGATTTTATACTTAAAACACGACAATTAAAAAATAAATAATCATGAGGACTTGAATGACTCCTTTTGCAAGAACACCACTTAGAAAACCAATGAGGGAACCTATTCCGCTTTTAAAAGAATCCTTTAGATCCTTTTTATGGACGAGTAGTTCCGCTAGAAATGCTCCAAGGAATGGACCGATGATAATACCAAAAATCGGAATCACAAATGGTCCAACAAGAAGTCCAATCGTACTCCCCCAAACGGCCGCTTTGCTTCCACCATACTTTTTTACACCAAGTAAATTAGTAGCATAATCTGCTCCTAATAAAAGAAGTAGAAAAAGCCCTTCAATCACCCAGAACCATATTGTCAACGAATCGAAGCCTTGAAAAAATCCATATATTAGAAATGCACCTGCGATAAAAAGCACACTCGGAATGATTGGATAAACAAGCCCTACAAATGCAATTACAAACAAAATAATAATGATTGTCCACATTAGAAATCCCACGATTTTGCCTCCCTTTTAAAAAAACAAGGCAAAAGCCATGTTTTCATAAAATATTAAAGATGCCTTTTGCCTAGAACGGCTTCGGCAATATTTACAGCATGGTCACCGATGCGCTCTAAATTACTAATGAAGTCAACGAATACAATACCCGCCTGTCCCGAACATTTACCTTCATTTAAACGAAGAATATGTTTCTTACGTAATGATCGCTCCATTGAATCGATTTTTTCCTCTTGTTTAACAACATGAATCGCTAAAGTACGATCATTATTTTGCAGACATTGAATTGCCTCACTCACTGTATAATTCGTTAATTTAAACATTTCATTTAAGTCTTCTAACGCATCTCCTGTTAGCTTTACTTTAGTTGAAATTTGGTAGTCAACCAATTCTACTACGTTTTCGAAATGATCCCCAATCCTTTCAATATCACGACAAGTGTTTACTAACATGGAGTGTAATATTGATTCTTGTGGCGAAAGGGATCTGGATGAAATTTTCACTAAATACTCCGTGATTTTTTTATCAAGATTATTGATAGCATCTTCAATTTGAAGAGCTGTATCTGCAAATTTTTGTGATTTTTCATTTAAATATGTATTTGATTCCTCTAATCCCTTAACTGCAAATCCGCCCATTCGCACAATCTCTTCTTTTGCCTGACCTAATGCAATTGCCGGAGACTGTTCGATAAAAACAGGGTTAAGATGCTTTGACTTGTATTCAATAAGTGAATCCTCTCCTGGAATTAGCTTTGTTACAATAAAAGCTAAAACAGCAATGAAAGGAAATTGGATAATCGTATTTGTTACGTTAAATATACCGTGCGCAAATGCAATCGTCATTTCCGGATTTAAATGCAATGTAATTTGTAAATATGATATAAAGCTTGTAAACGGTCCAAGAATAATCAAAAATATGATTGTTCCTATAATATTAAATAAGACATGTGTTAATGCAGCTCGTTTAGCGGCAACGGAAGCACCAATTGATGCTAATACAGCAGTGATTGTTGTCCCGATATTATCACCAAACAAAACGGGTAATGCCGCATAAATGTCTAATAAACCCTCACCAAATAATCCCTGTAATATACCAATCGTTGCAC
>NZ_JBALOX010000100.1:0-61596 GCF_036965165.1 Bacillus sp. JJ1521
GATCAAAGACTAAGAACGCCACGTCCTGTGGCAACGTCTTTGTGACCCACATCGTGTGGGCCTAAAAAATCTGGGCGCAAATACGCCAAGGCGTATTTGATTATATTAAGTTAAGGGGCGTAACGGGGTGAATTATCAGGTTGTAATTCCGGCGGCAGGATCAGGTAAAAGAATGAACGCGGGGAAAAATAAACAATTCATCGAATTGAAATCAATACCAGTTATTATTCATACATTACGAGTTTTTGAACATGATCCGATGTGTTCGGGAATTATTTTAGTCGTTAATAAGGAAGAACAGTCCATTTTTCAAGAGTTGTTACAAACTCATAATATCGAAAAGGTTGTTACTTTTATACAGGGTGGCAGTGAGCGCCAATACAGTGTCTATAATGGCTTACAAGCCGTGAAGAACACTGATATTGTGTTAGTTCATGATGGTGCAAGGCCCTTTCTGAAACAAAAGCATGTTCATGAGTTGGTCAATATTGCAGCAGAAAAAGGAGCAGCCGTGCTAGCGGTTCCTATAAAGGATACAATCAAACGCGCCTCTCGTGATTCATATGTAGAAGAAACAGTTGAACGTTCTAGCTTGTGGGCCATTCAAACCCCACAAGCTTTTCATGTTTCTATCTTACAAGAAGCTCATGAATTGGCTAAAAAAGAAGACTATCTCGGTACAGACGAAGCTAGTCTCGTTGAAAGAATCCCAAAACAAGTATATATTGTTAAAGGCGATTACTTAAATATAAAACTAACAACACCCGATGATTTAGTTTTTGCAGAAGCAATTTTACAAAACTGGACAAATTAAAAACAAAAGTGCAAGCGCCTTGAAAGAGGAACATCGACTAACTACTGCCACGTCCTGTGGCAAACGTCGATGTCAGCACTTCTGAGTGCAAGTCCGACAAGCATAAGAAAAGCCGACAAGAATGATGCCTTTTATCCTTCTTGTCCGATTAGCTAGACCAGAGAGGGGCTAGGCGCTGGAACTAGATGACTAATAAAAAAAAGGGGGAAAACCCATGTTTCGTATTGGACAGGGCTTTGATGTTCACCAATTGGTGGAAGGACGCCCGTTAATTATAGGTGGAATTACCATTCCATATGAAAAAGGATTAGTAGGACACTCAGATGCAGATGTATTACTTCACACCGTATCGGATGCCTGTCTTGGAGCGATTGGTGAAGGTGATATAGGAAGGCATTTTCCAGATACAGATCCGAATTTCAAGGATGCTGATTCTGCGAAACTTCAGGAGCATGTTTGGAATTTGGTGAAGGAAAAGGGCTATAAATTAGGGAATATTGATTGCACAATTATCGCTCAGAAGCCTAAAATGGCTCCGTATATCGAACAAATTAGAGCCCGGATTGCTGAATTGTTAGAAGCAGATCCAACACAGGTGAATGTGAAAGCAACGACAACTGAAAAGTTGGGCTTTACAGGTCGCGGTGAAGGAATTGCTGCCCAGGCGACAATTTTATTACAAAAAGTAGACGGCTAAATCTTTATATTTTAAAATAGTATGATTAAAATACTAAAGCGTTGAAACGGAGGGTATATTTATGTCAAATAAAGTACGTGTGCGCTATGCACCAAGTCCAACAGGACATTTACATATTGGAAATGCAAGAACGGCCCTGTTTAACTATTTATATGCAAGAAACCAAGATGGAAAATTCATCATTCGGATTGAAGATACAGACAAGAAGCGAAATATTGAAGGCGGCGAAGAAAGTCAGCTAAAATATTTAAAATGGCTTGGTGTAGATTGGGATGAGGCTCCAGATGTTGGTGGCGAGTACGGTCCATACCGTCAATCAGAACGCAATGAGATTTATGAAAAGTATTACACGGAGCTTCTTGAAAAAGGACTCGCTTATAAGTGCTATTGTACGGAAGAAGAAATTGAAAAAGAGCGTGAAGAGCAGATGGCACGTGGTGAGACACCTCATTACTCAGGAAAATGCCGTCATTTAACAAAGGACCAAAAAGAAGCGCTAGAGAATGAAGGAAGACAACCTAGTATTCGAATTGCGATTCCGGAAGGGAAAGTCTACACATTCAATGACATGGTTAAAGGTGAAATCTCCTTTGAATCCGATGGCATGGGTGATTATGTGATCGTGAAAAAAGACGGCACTCCTACTTATAACTTTGCTGTCGTTATCGACGACCACCTAATGGAAATTTCGCATGTATTACGTGGGGAAGACCATATTTCCAACACACCAAAGCAAATTGCCGTGTACGAGGCATTTAATTGGGAGATTCCAACATTTGGACATATGACATTAATCGTAAATGAAAATCATAAGAAACTTAGTAAACGTGATGAGTCTATAATTCAATTTATTGAGCAATACGAGGAACTTGGATATCTGCCCGAAGCATTATTTAATTTCATTACCTTATTGGGTTGGTCACCAGGCGGTGAAAAAGAGCTTCATACAAAAGAGGAGTTTATTGAGATTTTTGACCCGGCCCGTCTATCTAAATCACCGGCTGTATTTGATACTCAAAAGCTTACATGGATGAACAATCAATATTTGAAAAACATTGATGTTGATCGTCTTGTTGGGCTATCATTACCACATTTAGTTAAGGCAGGCAGATTAAGTGAGCCGTTAATTGACGCTGATAAGCAATGGGCTCGTGAATTAATTGCGCTTCATCAAGAAAAGCTGAATTATGGAGCAGAAATCGTTGAACTAACAAGCTTATTTTTCACAGATGAATTAACGCTTGAAGAAGATGCAAAAGAAGTACTTTCGGGTGAAACAGTTCCTGAAGTATTAAAAGCCTTCCTACAAGAGATTGAAAGTCTTGAAGCATTCGGTGCAGATGAAATTAAAGCAGCCATAAAAGCTGTTCAAAAGGGAACAGGTCAAAAAGGAAAGAACCTTTTCATGCCTATTCGTGCGGCAGCTACTGGCCAACTTCACGGTCCGGATCTGCCACAAGCGATTCATCTTTTAGGAAAAGAAAAAATTATTTCGCGCTTAAAGAGTTTAATTAGTTAACATCTTGCCGAAAATGTAATATAGTATAGTTAACCAAAATTATAATGTTAAAGTGTTGATAAGGAGAGTAAATAAGTGATTTACTTTAACGTTTTTGCGAGCCTATTCGCAAATGCGGTCAGAGAGAACCATCACCGGCTGAAAGTGGTTTAAGGGAAATGCTTATTGAAATGCACCTTTGAGTCTTTTGTCGAACCATAACGAAGTAGACAAAGGCGGCGTCTCACCGTTACGAGATTAAGTTGAGGTAGTGAATTTTTCATTACCTAAACAGAGTGGAACCGCGTGAATATAGCGTCTCTGTGTTTATACACAGGGGCGCTTTTTATTTTGGAGAAAAAGGTACTGTCTAGCTACAGGCGCCATCGGCTTGTGCTTGTCTCCGATGAGCAGGCGCCTGCGCTTTTCTTATAAGGAGGGTTGATCGTGTTTAGACGAATGAAAGAGGATATCGAGGTTGTATTTGAACAGGACCCGGCAGCAAGAACTCATTTTGAGGTAGTCCTAACATATTCTGGTTTGCATGCTGTTTGGTCACATCGTGTGGCACATTTTCTTTTTACACGAAAGATGTTTTTCTTAGCTAGAACGGTATCGCAAATAAGTCGCTTTTTCACAGGCATAGAAATTCATCCGGGTGCTAAAATTGGACGTCGCTTTTTTATTGACCATGGAATGGGTGTGGTGATTGGTGAGACGTGTGAAATCGGAGATAATGTGACCGTGTTCCAGGGCGTAACACTTGGTGGTACGGGAAAAGAAAAAGGTAAGCGACATCCCACAATAAAGGACAATGCTCTTATTGCAACAGGAGCAAAAGTATTAGGATCGATTACAATTGGAGAAAATTCAAAGGTAGGAGCGGGTTCGGTTGTTCTACAAGATGTTCCTCCAAATTCAACGGTTGTCGGGATACCGGGTAGAGTTGTGATTCAAAATGGCGTCAAAATTAAAAATAGCAAGGATTTAAATCATCGAGATTTACCAGATCCAGTTTTAGATAAAATTAGAGAACTTGAAAATGAAATAAAAAGCCTAAAAGAGGAAATACAGCAAAAGGAAGGAGCAAAGGATAATGCCCATTCACATATATAATACGCTAACACGAAAGAAAGAAGAGTTTAAACCCCTTGAAGAAAATAAGGTAAAAATGTATGTGTGCGGTCCGACCGTTTATAACTATATCCATATAGGGAATGCGCGTCCTGCTATTGTATTTGATACAGTTCGTCGCTATTTTGAATTTAGAGGCTATGACGTTAATTATGTTTCTAACTTCACAGATGTAGATGACAAATTAATCAAAGCAGCAAATGAATTAGGTGAAGAGGTGCCAACCATTGCGGAGCGTTTTATCAATGCTTATTTTGAAGACGTTTCTGCGCTAGGTTGCAAAAAAGCAGATGTTCACCCAAGGGTTACAGAAAGTATGGATATTATCATTGATTTTATCCAAGCACTAATTGATAAGGGATTCGCCTATGAATCGGAAGGCGATGTGTACTATCGTACGAGAGAATTTAGGGAATATGGAAAGCTCTCACATCAATCCATTGATGAACTTCGTGTGGGTGCGAGAATTGAAGTCGGAGATAAGAAACAGGATGCCCTAGATTTCGTGCTATGGAAGAGTGCGAAGCCTGGAGAAATTTACTGGGAAAGTCCATGGGGGAATGGACGCCCAGGCTGGCATATTGAATGCTCAGCGATGGCGAAAAAATACTTGGGTGAGACAATTGATATTCACGCAGGCGGTCAGGACTTGGCCTTCCCACATCATGAAAATGAAATTGCGCAATCGGAAGCATTGAACGGCAAGACCTTCGCAAACTACTGGATGCACAACGGCTACATTAATATCGACAATGAAAAAATGTCAAAATCCCTTGGGAATTTCGTATTGGTTCACGATATTATCAAAGAAGTTGATCCGCAGGTATTACGCTTTTTCATGCTGTCTGTTCATTATCGTCATCCAATTAACTACAGCCTTGACCTACTTGAAAGTACGAAAAATGCGTTAGAACGACTACGTACTTCCTATGCAAATTTAAAACATCGTCTAGAAAGTAGTACAAATCTAACAAATAATGATGAAGAATGGTTAGAAAAAATAACAGCTTTCCGCAATGAATTTATCGTAGCAATGGATGATGATTTTAATACAGCGAATGCAATTTCAGTCTTGTTCGACCTTTCGAAACAAGCGAATTATTATTTACAGGAAAAAAACACGTCGGAAAAAGTAATCGAAGCTTTTTTACAAGAGTTCGAGGTATTATTTGATACGCTTGGGCTTCGATTAGAGGATGAACAATTACTTGATGAGGAAATCGAAGAATTAATTGCAAAGCGAAACCAAGCACGTAAGGATCGCGACTTTGCCTTATCTGACCAAATCCGTGACCAGTTAAAAGCAATGAATATTATTCTTGAAGACACTCCTCAAGGGACAAGATGGAAAAGAGGATAATCGATGATCTTTTTATCAGACAATCAAATTGATAGCCATCAATTAAACAGTCTTGCCCTTGCATATATGGGTGATGCCGTCTACGAAATGTATGTGCGGCATTACCTTTTGCAAAAGGGGAGTGTGAGGCCAAACCAACTTCATAATCAGGCGAAGCATTATGTTTCGGCAAAAGCGCAGTCTGCTGTGATTCACCAGATGCTGGATGAAGAGTTTTTTTCAGAAGAGGAACAAGCGGTAATTAGAAGGGGTCGCAATGCAAAGAGTGGAACCGTCCCTAAAAATACAGATGTCCAGACGTACCGATACAGTACTGCATTTGAAGCTTTACTAGGTTATCATTTTTTACAGAATAACACGGATAGAATTCATTCCATTATTGAAGAAGCGTTTCGAATCATCGAATCTTAAGAAAGGAGGAAAAAGAAATGGCGAGTGATTATACGATTGGAAAAAATCCTGTTATTGAAGCGTTAAAATCAGAGCGGGATATTAATAAAATTTGGATAGCGGAAGGCTCGAATAAGGGGCAGATGAACCAGATTACTTCCCTTGCTAAAGAAAGAAATGTCATGGTTCAATTTGTTCCCAAAAAGAAGATTGACCAAATGGTTGAGGGGAATCACCAAGGAGTTGTCGCGCAGGTAGCAGCTTATGAGTATGCTGAGGTTGATGATATTTTAGCTTTAGCCGCTCAGCGAAATGAAGCACCATTTATTATCCTATTGGATGAATTAGAAGACCCGCATAATCTTGGATCAATTCTTCGTACAGCAGACGCTGTTGGGGCACATGGGGTGATTATACCGAAAAGAAGAGCAGTTGGTTTAACGGCAACTGTCGCGAAGGCTTCGACGGGAGCAATTGAATATGTACCAGTTGCGCGTGTAACAAATCTAGCAAGAACGATCGATGAATTAAAGGACCTTGGTGTATGGATTGTTGGAACAGATGCGAAGGGAAAAGAGGATTATCGAAACGTCGATGGTAAAATGCCGATAGGCTTAGTAATTGGCAGTGAAGGCAAAGGTATGGGGCGTCTTGTAAAGGATAAATGTGATTTTCTTTTAAGTTTACCAATGCAAGGTAAAGTAACCTCTTTAAATGCTTCTGTTGCCGCAAGTCTACTAATGTATGAGGTATATCGTAAGCGGAATCCGTTAGGAGAATAATACAATGGATATCCTGCTGGTAGATGGCTACAACATAATTGGTGCATGGCCAGAATTACGTCTTCTTAAAACAAAGGACTTTTCGGCAGCGCGTGATTTATTAATCGAAAAAATGGCTGAATATCAGGCGTATACAGGATATAAGGTGATTGTCGTTTTTGATGCACACCTCGTACCAGGAATTGAGACAAAAACGAAAAGTCGAAAAATCGAAGTTATTTTCACCCGTGAAAACGAAACGGCTGATGAACGAATCGAAAAGCTTGCCAAACAATTAAGCAATATCAAAACACAAATCCATGTAGCGACCTCAGATTTTACTGAGCAATGGCAGATATTCGGACAAGGAGCCTTACGGAAGTCAGCCAGGGAATTATTAACCGAGATGGAAGTCGTGGAGTCTGGAATTCAAAAGGATGTAAAGACAACCTATCAAGAAAAAAGTGTGTCGAAGATTCCACTTTCCGACGAAATTGCAGAAATTTTTGAAAAATGGCGTCGAGGACAACGATGAGCGGTTGACGCTTCGAAAACTACTCCTGTATAATATTTCTAGATAAAGAAATTTATGAACATTAGGGATTCCAAGTTTTGTAGGAAGCAACTTCTAAGGTAGGTCGGAGGGATCGGTGTGAGTTCAAGCTTCGATGATTATGGCAACAGGTTAAAATATGACCGACTAGAGGATGAGGCAGTCGTGGAAATGGTTCATGCTGGAGAAAGTGAGGCATTGGACTATCTGATCAACAAGTATAAAAACTTTGTGCGTGCAAAAGCCAGATCATACTTTTTAATTGGGGCAGATCGTGAAGATATTGTTCAAGAAGGTATGATCGGGTTATACAAAGCAATTCGTGATTTTAAAGAGGACAAGCTTTCTTCGTTTAAAGCGTTTGCAGAACTTTGTATCACACGTCAAATTATTACTGCGATTAAAACGGCGACAAGACAAAAGCATATTCCTCTAAACTCTTATGTTTCGTTGGACAAGCCGATATATGATGAAGAATCTGACCGTACATTAATGGATGTTATTTCAGGGGCGAAGATTTTGGATCCTGAGGAATTAATCATTAACAGAGAAAAGTTTGATGACATTGAATTAAAAATGGCAGAGCTCTTAAGTGATTTGGAGCGCAAGGTATTGTCTTTATACTTGGATGGAAGGTCTTATCAGGAGATCTCGGAGGATCTAAACCGACATGTAAAGTCAATTGATAATGCACTCCAGCGTGTAAAACGTAAGTTAGAACGGTATTTAGAAATACAAGAAATTAAATTATAAGTAACCGTTTTTAACCAATATTTATAGATAGCGGCTAGTATTGACATATAAATCAAGCCTATGTTACATTTTTAAGGAAATTGAGACTTTTTTTCATAAAATTGGGCGCAAATACGCCAAGGCGCATTTGATTAGATGAAGGTGATAAAATGCGAAAAAAGGTAATTTTAGCCTGTGTGGATTGTGGCAGTAGAAATTATTCAACGATGAAGAATAGCACTTCAACTGAACGACTTGAAATGAAGAAGTTTTGTAAGACCTGCAATTCTCATACAAATCATCGTGAAACGAAATAGATTAGGACTGTTTTGATAAAGTTGGAGGTTACATGGATGAAACGCTTAACCAAGTTTTTTCGTGAAGTAGTTCGAGAAATGAAGAAAACAAGCTGGCCAAAGAGAAAGGAACTCACACGTTATACAATCGTTACAATAACAACGGTAATTTTTGTAGCAGTGTTCTTTGCCGTGGTTGACCTAGGAATTTCTGAATTAATTCGTTTGGTACTTGAATAAACACTGTACACTCATGGTATAATGATGGATAGAGAATAAAGAATGTTTACGAAAAAGCCCGGGCACGGGTTTTTTTAATTGCAAAAAAATAGAGCGTCAAGATGTGGTTTAGACCCAATAAAGGGAGGGAAGGGACAAGAGTCCTAACTTATGGAAAAGAATTGGTATGTTGTTCATACGTATTCAGGGTACGAAAATAAAGTAAAAGCAAATTTAGAAAAACGTGTTGAGTCAATGGGGATGCAAGATAAAATCTTCCGCGTTGTTGTACCAGAAGACGAAGAGACAGATATTAAGAATGGTAAAAAGAAAATTGTTAAAAAGAAAGTATTTCCAGGTTATGTGTTAGTCGAATTAATCATGACGGATGATTCTTGGTATGTCGTACGTAATACACCAGGAGTAACTGGCTTTGTTGGATCAGCGGGTTCTGGTTCGAAACCAACACCGCTTTTACCAGAAGAAGTAACATTCATCCTTAAAAGAATGGGAATGGATGAAAGACCTGTGGAAGTTGATTTCGAATTGAAAGAAACAGTTCGTGTGAAAGAGGGTCCATTTACAAACTTCACTGGAGCAATTGAAGATCTTGATATAGATAAGCAAAAAGTAAAAGTTCTGGTAAACATGTTCGGTCGTGAAACCCCGGTTGAATTAGACTTTACACAAATTGAAAAAATCTAGATCGAAATGCTGAAGTGATTTTAGATGAACGTCCACTAAAGGCCGCCACGTCCTGTTGCAAGCGTGGACGTCAGCACATCCTGTGCAAGTCCGACAAGCATATGACGAATTACACAGGAAATCCTGATTTCTGAAGTAATTTGGCATATGACCTCGAGGGTCTAGCTGCTTACGCTAGACAAAAAAGTTTAAGAAAAACTTGATATTGAAAATAAAAAGTGGTAATATTGCATAGGTCAGTATGTCTTGAAAAACTCAAGACTACTTATGCTAACGTTCTTTATCGATATGTAAAGAATAGATGAGTGGGAGGGTAAACCCCTATTACCACATCACGGACTTTAAGGAGGTGTGTCTCGTGGCTAAAAAAGTAATTAAAGAGGTTAAATTACAAATTCCAGCGGGTAAAGCAAACCCAGCACCACCAGTTGGACCGGCATTAGGTCAAGCAGGTGTTAACATCATGGGATTCTGTAAGGAGTTCAATGCTCGTACAGCAGAACAAGCTGGTTTAATTATTCCTGTTGTAATCACAGTTTATGAAGATCGTTCATTTACGTTTATTACTAAAACTCCTCCTGCTGCAGTTCTTTTAAAGAAAGCGGCTGGTATTGAGTCTGGTTCTGGTGAACCTAACCGTAATAAAGTTGCAACAGTTAAGCGTGATAAAGTACGCGAGATTGCAGAAACAAAAATGCCTGATTTAAATGCGGCGTCTGTTGAATCTGCAATGCGTATGGTTGAAGGTACTGCTCGTAGCATGGGAATTGTTATCGAAGACTAATTCCTATTTGTTACATGCTTCAAGGGGTTGCGGATGGAACATCTCTTTTTTCGTTCGCAACCTTTGTTTTGTCTAGCGTCAGTATGAAATCGATTATGCTGTTTGCTGGACGTGGGAGGTTATTCCGTTAAAACCACAATTGAGGAGGAAATGATAATGGCAAAAAGAGGTAAAAAGTACGTTGAAGCTGCTAAATTAGTAGACCGTACAAAAGCATATTCAGTTGCAGAAGCAATTGAATTAGTAAAGAAAACAAACACAGCTAAATTTGATGCTACTGTTGAAGTTGCATTCCGTTTAGGAGTTGACCCTAAGAAAGCTGACCAACAAATTCGTGGTGCAGTTGTTCTACCAAACGGTACTGGTAAAACTCAACGTGTATTAGTTTTCGCTAAAGGTGAAAAAGCAAAAGAAGCAGAAGCTGCTGGAGCTGACTATGTTGGCGATAGCGAGTTCATCACTAAGATCAACCAAGGTTGGTTTGATTTTGATGTAATCGTAGCTACTCCTGACATGATGGGTGAAGTTGGTAAACTTGGTCGTGTATTAGGACCTAAAGGTTTAATGCCAAACCCTAAAACTGGTACTGTTACTTTTGACGTAACAAAAGCAATCAACGAAATCAAAGCTGGTAAAGTTGAATACCGCATTGATAAATCTTCAAATATCCATGTTCCAATTGGTAAGATCTCATTTGATGATCAAAAACTAATTGAGAACTTCACTACGATTTATGAAACTATGCTTAAGGTTAAACCATCTGCAGCAAAAGGTACTTACATGAAGAACGTTGCTGTATCATCTACAATGGGACCTGGCGTAAAAGTTGACGGTTCTACTTTCTAATTAGAAAATAGTGGATATTGACTTTTGCGATAGCATTTCATATAATAAATTTTGTTGTTAACAAATGAATAGCATTTGTACCGTAGACAGTAGGTGCTTTTAATAGCTTAATTCCCTACCGAGGTGTAGTATATATACTTGATCATACTACCTCTATGTCTATGCGGCATAGAGGTTTTTTAATCTAAAGGATGTTCATCTTGGACATCGTCTAACACCGAACGGTTTCAAGTGTCTGAAATTACTCACAGGAGGTGTAGAAGAATGAGTCATGCAGTAGAACAAAAGCAACAAATTGTAACTGAAATTGCAGACAAATTCCGTGCAAGTAAATCAACTGTAGTTGTAGACTACCGCGGTCTATCTGTTTCAGAAATAACAGAACTACGTAAGCAACTTCGTGAAGCTGGCATTGATTTTAAAGTGTACAAAAACACATTAACTCGCCGTGCTGCAGAACAAGCTGAGCTTGCTGGTTTAAATGATGCATTAACAGGACCAAACGCAATTGCTTTCAGTAATGAAGACGTAGTTGCTCCTGCAAAAATTCTTAATGACTTCGCGAAAAAGCATGAAGCATTAGAAATTAAAGCGGGTGTTATCGAAGGAAACATCGCAACTCTTGAGGAAGTTAAAGCTCTTGCTGATCTACCATCACGCGAAGGTTTACTTTCTATGTTGCTTAGCGTACTTCAAGCTCCAATCCGAAACCTTGCACTTGCTACTAAAGCAGTTGCAGAGCAAAAGGAAGAGCAAGGCGCTTAATCGTAAGACAAATATACAATTCGAATTACAAATAGGATAATTAACTAAGGAGGATTTTCTAATGACTAAAGAACAAATCATTGAAGCAGTTAAAAGTATGACTGTTTTAGAACTAAACGACCTAGTAAAAGCAATTGAAGAAGAATTTGGTGTAACTGCTGCTGCTCCTGTAGCTGTAGCTGCTGGTGGCGCTGCTGAAGCTGCTGCTGAGCAATCTGAATTTGATGTTGTATTAGCAGATGCTGGTGCACAAAAAATCAAAGTTATCAAAGTTGTACGTGAAATCACTGGTCTTGGCTTAAAAGAAGCTAAAGAACTTGTTGACAACACTCCAAAAGCTATTAAAGAAGGCGTTTCTAAAGAAGAAGCTGAAGAAGTTAAAGCTAAACTTGAAGAAGTTGGAGCTGGCGTAGAAGTTAAGTAATCTTTAATGAACGTATGAAAAAGCTCGCTATGAAAGCGAGCTTTTTTTATCAATTTGGAATGATATGGGTATACTGCACATATACTCTTATGTTGGGAGATACATAAATGGCCGAACATTATTATACTAGCAAACCCACGGTAGCAAGCAATCAAAAAACACTTTCGTTTGTTTTGAAAGGACATTCCTTTTCTTTTACAAGTGATAGTGGTGTTTTTTCAAAAAATGAAGTCGATTTTGGATCAAGATTACTAGTAGAGGAATTTCGTGCTCCTGAAGTTGTTGGTGCTTTTTTAGATGTTGGTTGTGGGTATGGACCAATTGGACTTGCGTTAGCAAAAGTACATAATGATCGTTCTGTTGAAATGATTGATGTGAATGAGCGGGCGATTGAGCTTGCGAAGAAGAATGCAGAAATGAATAAGGTTAGCAATGTGGAAATTCATCAAAGCGATTTGTTTGCAAATGTAGAAAATAGAGGGTTTGCTGCGATTATTTCCAATCCACCAATTCGTGCAGGTAAGAAAGTAGTTCATCATATTTTAGAAGAGAGTTATCAGTATTTAGTACCTGGAGGAGAGCTTTGGGTTGTGATCCAAAAGAAGCAAGGAGCTCCATCTGCAATTGAGAAGCTTGAAACTATTTTTGAAGAAGTGGAAATTGTTGAAAGAAAAAAAGGTTACCATATCATTAAAGCAGTGCGAACGAATTAATTCACAAGAAAAATCTGCTTGACAAAAGCAAAAACCTGTTGACTGGCTATTTCTCGTGTGGTAGCATTATATAATGCCGATATGTAATTTTTCCATGTATAACTAAAAAATTAAATATATGTATAAATATAGTATGTATGGAAAAACTAATAAAATCAATAGTTTGTTTTTGAAATTGTGGTTTTCTTAGTAGAAACCCTTTTTCTTTTTGTCTATAAAAACAAGTTTTAAGACAAGAAAACGAGGCATTAAGGCTAGAAAAGTCGAAGTAATTTAGGAATTGATAGGCTGCATTATGTGTCCTATCATTTTGATTTGTGGTTAATATTCTTATTAATTATATAAGGTTACCAAAGTTGACTTTAATAATTAGTAAGTATTTATAAAATAGCAAGATTAATAACGCTTGATATGAGGGGTGAATGGGTTGATAGGTCAACTAGTTCAGTATGGACGACACCGCCAACGAAGAAGTTATGCTCGTATTAGTGAAGTTTTAGAATTACCAAATCTTATTGAGATTCAAACCTCTTCTTATCAGTGGTTTCTTGATGAGGGTCTTAGGGAGATGTTCCAAGATATTTCCCCAATTGAAGATTTTACAGGTAACCTATCTCTAGAGTTCATTGATTACAGTTTAGGTGAGCCAAAGTATTCTGTAGAAGAGTCAAAGGAGAGAGATGTTACTTATTCAGCGCCACTACGAGTTAAGGTGCGTTTGATCAATAAAGAAACTGGTGAAGTAAAAGATCAAGATGTATTTATGGGTGACTTCCCACTTATGACAGAAACAGGTACATTCGTTATCAATGGTGCAGAACGTGTAATTGTTTCTCAATTGGTTCGTTCACCAAGTGTCTATTTCAGTGGTAAAGTTGATAAGAATGGAAAACGTGGCTTTACAGCAACGGTAATACCAAACCGTGGTGCATGGTTAGAATATGAAACAGATGCGAAGGATGTTGTATACGTTCGTATCGATCGTACTCGAAAATTACCGGTAACGGTTCTTTTGCGCGCGCTTGGGTTTGGCTCTGATCAAGAAATCATCGATTTATTTGGTGAAAACGAATATTTACGAAACACTCTTGAGAAAGACAACACAGAGAGCACAGAAAAAGCATTACTAGAAATATATGAGCGTCTACGTCCGGGAGAACCACCGACAGTAGATAATGCAAAAAGTTTATTAGAATCACGCTTTTTTGATCCGAAGCGTTATGACCTTGCAAGTGTAGGTCGCTATAAGATTAATAAAAAACTTCATATTAAAAACCGTTTGTTTAATCAACGTTTAGCGGAAACACTTGTAGATCCTGAAACAGGTGAAATTATCGTAGAAAAGGATACCCTTCTCGATCGTAGAACGCTAGACCGTGTCATTCCATATTTAGAGAATGGTATAGGTTTCAAGACGCTTCAACCTTCAGGCGGCGTAATTGATGAAGAAACCATCCTTCAATCTATCAAAATTTACGCTCCAAATGACCCGGATGGCGAACAAGTCATTAATGTCATTGGTAATGCCTATATTGAGGAAGGCGTAAAAAACATTACTCAAGCTGATATTCTTTCTTCTATTAGTTATTTCTTTAACCTATTGCATCAAGTTGGAGATACAGATGATATTGACCATTTAGGTAACCGACGTTTACGTTCTGTTGGTGAGCTTCTGCAAAACCAATTCCGTATCGGGTTATCAAGAATGGAACGTGTTGTTCGTGAAAGAATGTCAATTCAAGATACGAATACAATTACTCCACAGCAACTAATCAATATTCGTCCGGTGATTGCGTCTATTAAAGAGTTCTTTGGTAGTTCACAGCTTTCACAGTTCATGGATCAAACAAATCCATTAGCAGAATTAACTCATAAACGAAGACTTTCAGCATTAGGACCTGGTGGACTAACACGAGAACGTGCAGGATTTGAAGTGCGTGACGTTCACTATTCTCACTATGGTCGTATGTGTCCAATTGAAACTCCGGAAGGTCCAAATATCGGACTAATCAACTCATTATCATCCTACGCAAAGGTGAATCGATTTGGATTTATTGAAACACCATATCGAAGAGTTGATCCAGAGACAGGTAAAGTAACAGACCGCATCGATTACTTAACAGCAGACGAAGAGGATAACTATGTTACCGCTCAGGCGAATTCTCTTTTAAGTGATGAAGGTGAATTTTTAGATGAAGATGTAGTTGCTCGTTTCAAGGGTGAAAACACAGTTGTTCACCGTGACCGAATTGACTACATGGACGTATCGCCAAAACAGGTTGTATCTGCAGCAACAGCTTGTATTCCGTTCTTAGAAAATGACGACTCAAACCGTGCGCTAATGGGTGCGAACATGCAACGTCAAGCTGTTCCATTAATGAACCCGGAAGCCCCACTTGTTGGTACAGGTATGGAATATGTGTCCGGTAAGGACTCAGGTGCTGCTGTTATCTGTAAACACCCTGGTATTGTTGAGCGAGTTGAAGCAAAACAAATTTGGGTACGTCGCTACGCAGAAGTAGATGGTCAAAAAGTAAAAGGTGACCTTGATAAATACCGTCTTCTTAAATTTATCCGTTCTAACCAAGGAACATGTTATAACCAACGCCCAATTGTGACTGAAGGGGACGAAGTTGTAAAAGGAGAAATCCTTGCAGATGGTCCTTCAATGGAACAGGGAGAACTAGCGTTAGGACGCAACGTTCTTGTTGGCTTCATGACTTGGGATGGATATAACTATGAAGATGCCATCATAATGAGTGAAAGACTTGTAAAAGATGATGTGTATACTTCCATTCATATTGAAGAATATGAATCAGAATCTCGTGATACAAAATTAGGACCTGAAGAAATCACACGTGATATTCCGAATGTCGGGGAAGATGCATTACGTAATCTTGATGAGCGTGGAATCATCCGAATCGGAGCAGAAGTAAAAGATGGTGATCTACTTGTAGGTAAGGTTACACCTAAAGGGGTAACGGAGCTAACAGCAGAAGAACGACTTTTACATGCTATTTTCGGTGAAAAAGCACGTGAGGTCCGTGATACTTCTCTTCGTGTACCGCATGGTGGAGAAGGGATTATCCTGGATGTGAAAGTATTTAACCGTGAAGACGGAGATGAATTACCACCAGGTGTAAACCAGCTTGTTCGTGTATATATCGTTCAAAAACGTAAAATTCACGAAGGTGATAAGATGGCTGGCCGTCACGGAAACAAAGGGGTAATTTCAAGAATACTTCCTGAAGAGGATATGCCATTCCTTCCAGACGGAACACCTATTGATATCATGTTAAACCCACTAGGGGTACCATCTCGTATGAACATCGGTCAGGTCCTAGAGCTACACTTAGGTATGGCTGCTAGACAGCTTGGCATTCATGTTGCATCACCGGTATTTGACGGAGCAACTGAAGAAGATGTATGGGATACAATTGAAGAGGCTGGTATGTCACGTGACGCAAAAACAGTATTATACGATGGAAGAACAGGTGAACCGTTTGATAATCGTGTATCTGTTGGTGTGATGTACATGATCAAATTGGCGCACATGGTTGATGACAAACTTCATGCTCGTTCAACTGGACCTTATTCTCTTGTTACACAGCAACCACTTGGTGGTAAAGCTCAGTTCGGAGGGCAACGTTTCGGTGAGATGGAAGTTTGGGCGCTTGAAGCCTATGGTGCAGCATATACGCTACAAGAAATTCTGACAGTCAAATCTGACGATGTTGTCGGTCGTGTGAAAACATATGAAGCGATTGTTAAGGGTGAAAATGTACCAGAACCTGGTGTACCTGAATCGTTCAAAGTATTGATCAAAGAACTTCAATCACTAGGATTAGATGTAAAGATGCTTTCCGGTGATGAAGAAGAGATTGAAATGCGTGATTTAGATGATGAAGAAGAAGCAAGTCAAGCAGAGGGTATATCTCTTGATTCTGACCAACAAATTGATTCAGAACTAGAAAAGAACGCAGTTGTAAAAGAATAGTAATGTTAAAGCCTTCGGCGGATGTCACGACTTTTTTCGAGTTTGCTCAAAAAAGTCGTGCGTACCCCAAGGCACATTTGATTGTAAAAGCGAAGGTCAATTAGGGTAATCCTGTAGATCAAAAGGGAGGTAGGCCCCTTGTTAGATGTTAATAATTTTGAATACATGAGCATAGGTCTCGCTTCACCCGATAAAATCCGTTCATGGTCTTTCGGTGAAGTGAAGAAGCCAGAAACAATCAACTATCGTACATTAAAACCAGAAAAAGATGGGTTATTCTGTGAACGAATCTTTGGTCCACAAAAGGACTGGGAATGTCACTGTGGTAAATACAAACGTGTTCGCTACAAAGGTGTCGTCTGTGACCGATGTGGCGTTGAAGTAACCCGTGCAAAAGTTCGTCGTGAACGTATGGGACATATTGAACTTGCTGCACCTGTATCACATATTTGGTACTTTAAAGGAATTCCGAGCAGAATGGGACTTGTCTTAGACATGTCACCACGAGCTCTAGAGGAAGTTATCTACTTCGCATCCTATGTAGTAACCGAAACTGGGGATACTCCTTTAGATAAAAAGCAATTACTTTCCGAAAAGGAATATCGTGCATACCGTGAAAAATATGGGAACACATTCCATGCTGCAATGGGAGCCGAAGCTATCAAAAAGCTTCTTCTCGACATTGATCTAGAAAAAGAAGTCGATGCCCTTAAAGAAGAACTAAAAACTTCTCAAGGACAAAGAAGAACACGTGCAATTAAGCGATTAGAGGTACTAGAGGCATTCCGTAATTCAGGCAATGAGCCTTCATGGATGATCCTTGATGTACTGCCAGTTATTCCGCCTGAACTTCGACCAATGGTTCAGCTTGATGGTGGTCGTTTTGCAACTTCAGACTTAAACGATTTATATCGTCGTGTAATTAACCGTAACAATCGCTTAAAGCGTCTCTTAGATTTAGGGGCTCCAAGCATTATCGTTCAGAATGAAAAACGCATGCTTCAAGAAGCAGTTGATGCGTTGATTGACAATGGTCGTCGCGGAAGACCGGTTACAGGTCCTGGTAATCGTCCATTAAAATCACTTTCACATATGTTAAAAGGTAAACAAGGTCGTTTCCGTCAAAACCTATTGGGTAAGCGTGTTGACTACTCAGGTCGTTCCGTTATCATAGTTGGTCCAAACCTTAAGTTGTATCAATGTGGTTTACCAAGGGAAATGGCATTGGAATTATTTAAACCATTTGTGATGAAAGAACTTGTTGAAAAAGGGCTTGCTCATAATATCAAGAGTGCGAAACGCAAAATTGAACGTGTGCAGCCGGAAGTTTGGGATGTACTTGAATCAGTTATTAAGGAGCATCCGGTTCTCTTAAACCGTGCCCCGACACTGCACCGTTTGGGGATTCAAGCATTCGAACCAACCTTAGTTGAAGGTCGTGCAATTCGTCTTCACCCACTCGTATGTACTGCTTATAACGCAGACTTTGACGGTGACCAAATGGCGGTCCACGTACCACTTTCTTCAGAAGCACAAGCTGAAGCAAGAATACTAATGTTAGCAGCCCAAAACATTCTTAACCCGAAAGATGGAAAACCAGTTGTTACGCCATCACAGGATATGGTATTGGGTAACTATTACCTTACTTTAGAGCGTCCTGGAGCAGTCGGTGAAGGAATGGTCTTCAAAGATACAAACGAAGCTATTCTTGCATACCAAAACGGATATGTACACCTTCATACAAGGGTAGCTGTATATGCTGGGTCATTAAAGAATCCAACATTTACTGATGAACAAAACAATATGTTGCTCATGACAACAGTAGGTAAGTTAATTTTTAACGAAATTCTTCCTAAATCGTTCCCATATATTAATGAACCAACAAAAAGGAACCTAGAAGTGGAAACACCTGGAAAATACTTCATTCCTAAGGGTGCGAATATTAAAGAAGTAATTCAAAATCAAGAACAGATTGATCCGTTTAAGAAGAAAATTCTCGGTAATATTATCGCAGAAGTCTTCAAGCGTTTTAAAATTACAGAAACCTCAAAAATGCTTGACCGCATGAAGGATCTTGGATTTAGGCATTCAACAAAAGCAGGTATTACCGTTGGTGTAGCTGACATTGTTGTATTAGCAGAGAAAGAAGAGATTTTAGCACAAGCTCAAGCGAAGGTTGATAATGTATTAAAACAATTTAGACGTGGTTTAATTACAGAAGATGAGCGATATGACCGTGTTATCTCTATCTGGAGTGCTGCGAAAGATACAATTCAAGGTAAGCTAATGGCTTCACTTGATAAGCGCAATCCTATCTTCATGATGAGTGACTCTGGTGCCCGTGGTAACGCATCTAACTTTACACAGTTAGCAGGTATGCGTGGACTTATGGCGAACCCGGCTGGACGTATTATTGAACTTCCAATTAAATCAAGTTTCCGTGAAGGTTTAACCGTGTTAGAGTACTTTATTTCGACTCACGGTGCACGTAAAGGTCTAGCGGATACTGCCTTAAAAACAGCTGACTCTGGTTACCTAACAAGACGTCTAGTTGACGTTGCTCAAGATGTAATAGTTCGTGAAGACGACTGTGGAACAGATCGCGGCTTACTTGTTAGTGCATTAAAAGAGGGAACAGAAATTATCGAACCACTAGATGAGCGTCTAGATGGTCGTTACGCTAGAAAGAAAGTTGTTCACCCTCAAACAAATGAAGTGTTAGTAGCAGAAAACGAATTAATTACAGAAGACATCGCAAAAATAATTGTTGATGCTGGTGTTGAAGAAGTAACTATTCGTTCTGCGTTTACATGTAATACACGCCATGGCGTATGTAAAAAATGTTATGGACGAAACCTTGCAACAGGAACAGAGGTTGAAGTTGGTGAAGCAGTTGGTATCATCGCTGCCCAATCTATCGGGGAACCTGGAACACAGCTTACAATGCGTACGTTCCACACTGGTGGGGTTGCAGGAGACGACATCACTCAAGGTTTACCTCGTATTCAAGAGCTATTTGAAGCGAGAAATCCGAAAGGTCAAGCCGTTATTACGGAAATCGCTGGTGTGGTAACGTCTATTAATGAAGTAAAAGATAGACAGCAAGAAGTTGTAATCCAAGGTGAAGTAGAATCTCGTTCTTACACTGCACCATACAGCGCTCGTTTGAAAGTTGCTGAAGGCCAAGAGGTTGAGAGTGGTCAGGTATTAACAGAAGGTTCAGTGGATCCGAAGGAATTATTAAAAGTAACAAATACATCTGCTGTTCAAGAGTACCTCTTAAAAGAAGTACAAAAAGTATACCGTATGCAAGGTGTTGAAATCGGTGATAAACACGTCGAAGTAATGGTCCGACAAATGCTTCGTAAAGTTAGAGTCACGGATGCAGGAGATACAGATGTATTACCAGGTTCATTACTTGATATACATCAGTTCACTGATGCAAACACGAAGGTTTTACTAGAAGGTAAAGCACCTGCTACAGGTAGACCGGTACTTCTTGGTATTACAAAAGCGTCACTAGAAACTGATTCATTCCTATCGGCAGCGTCATTCCAAGAGACAACTCGTGTCCTAACAGATGCTGCAATTAAAGGAAAACGTGATGAGTTACTAGGATTAAAAGAGAATGTAATTATTGGTAAGCTAGTTCCTGCTGGTACAGGTATGAATCGCTATCGTCGAGCAGAACCAGTGGTTGTAGAGCAACAGCAAGATCCAATCGGTGTTGAATAAAGGTTAGAAGAGCATATCTAGGATATTGGATGTCTACTACGAGGAAAATAATTTTATTTACTTGTAGTTGACATCCTTCTCTTAGGGTGTTAATATAGCTAAGGTGCTCCTTAAACCTGTTACTTTGGAGGATATATTATATGTCTTATGAAAAAGTATCACAGGCAAAGAAGATTATTATAGGTACAAAGCAAACAGTGAAGGCAATACAAACCGATATGGTAGTAGAAATTGTTGTAGCAGAAGATGCAGATCGGCGCGTAATCAATAAAGTATTACAACTTGCTGAAGAACAACAAATTCCAATATCTAAGGTTGATTCGATGAAGAAGCTAGGAAAAGCTTGCGGAATCGAAGTAGGAGCTTCTACTGTGGCAATTATTAATTAAAAACTGTTTTTGTGGAGAGATAATTCTACAAAGACTTTGTTTTTTGGTAAAAAATGAACCACCTGGATATGTGGTCTTGAAGAAAAGAGAAGGGAGGAAACAAATAATGCCTACAATTAACCAATTAATTCGTAAGGGTCGTGAATCGAAAGTTTCAAATTCAGACTCTCCTGCATTAAATAAAGGTTATAACAGCTTCAAAAAGTCTCAAACTAATACTACTTCACCTCAAAAGCGTGGTGTTTGTACACGTGTTGGTACTATGACACCTAAGAAGCCGAACTCAGCACTTCGTAAGTATGCTCGTGTACGTTTAACAAACGGAATTGAGGTTACTGCTTACATCCCAGGAATTGGTCACAACTTACAAGAGCACAGTGTTGTACTAATTCGTGGTGGACGTGTTAAGGACTTACCAGGGGTACGTTATCACATCGTTCGTGGTGCACTAGACACTGCTGGTGTTAATAACCGGGCGCAAAGTCGTTCTAAATATGGTACAAAGAGACCAAAAGCAGCTAAGAAATAATAGAATAACATAATTAAGACTGAAAGGAGGAAATATCAATGCCTCGTAAAGGACCTGTTGCTAAAAGAGATGTATTACCAGATCCAATTTACAATTCAAAGCTTGTAACTCGTTTAATCAACAAAATGATGGTTGATGGAAAAAGAGGTAAATCTCAAGCAATTTTATATAATGCGTTTGAATTGGTTCAACAACGTTCAGGTAAAGATGCAATGGAAGTGTTTGAACAAGCGCTTAAAAACATCATGCCTGTACTAGAAGTAAAAGCACGTCGTGTAGGTGGTTCAAACTATCAAGTTCCAGTTGAAGTTCGCCCAGACCGTCGTTCTACTTTAGGTTTACGTTGGTTAGTAAACTATGCTCGTCTTCGTGGTGAAAAAACTATGGAGGAGCGTTTAGCTAACGAAATCCTTGATGCAGCTAACAGCACTGGCGCATCAGTTAAGAAACGTGAAGACACACACAAAATGGCAGAAGCAAACAAAGCATTTGCTCACTACCGTTGGTAATAACTTCATTCAGTTTAGTACTGAATGAAGTTATCGCCTACGGCGAATGCCGTAGATTAAATTAGCTCTGTTAAGTAGATTAACAGAGCCATTACTACAATAAAACTTATACTTACTCATAGGAAGGAGAAAGACCCAAATGGCAAGAGAGTTCTCCTTAGAAAAGACTCGTAATATAGGTATCATGGCACACATTGATGCTGGTAAGACAACAACTACTGAACGTATCCTTTATTACACTGGTAAAATTCATAAACTTGGTGAAACTCACGAAGGTGCATCACAAATGGACTGGATGGAGCAAGAGCAAGAGCGTGGTATCACGATTACTTCTGCTGCAACCACTGCGTCTTGGAAGGAACACCGCGTTAACATCATTGACACACCTGGGCACGTAGACTTCACAGTTGAGGTTGAACGTTCACTTCGTGTACTTGATGGTGCTGTAACCGTTCTAGATGCACAGTCCGGAGTTGAGCCGCAAACTGAAACAGTTTGGCGTCAAGCTACAACTTACGGTGTACCACGTGCTGTATTCGTAAACAAAATGGACAAGATTGGTGCTGACTTCTTATATTCGGTTGGTACACTTCATGACCGCTTGCAAGCGAATGCACACCCAATTCAATTACCAATTGGTGCAGAAGATCAATTCAGAGGTATTATTGACCTTGTTGAAATGAATGCAACATTCTATGGTAATGACTTAGGAACTGATGTTGAAGAAGGAGAAATTCCTGAAGAATATCTAGACCAAGCAAATGAATATCGCGAAAAGCTTGTAGAAGCTGTAGCGGAATTAGATGAAGATTTAATGGAAAGATACCTTGGCGGAGAAGAAATCTCTAAAGAGGAATTAAAAGCAGCAATCCGTACAGCAACTCTTAAGGTAGAGTTCTACCCTGTAATGTGCGGAACGGCATTCAAGAACAAAGGTGTTCAAAAAATGCTAGACGCTGTGATCGACTACCTTCCAGCTCCAACAGATGTTGCGTCAATAGCTGGTCATGATGCAGATACAGGGGAAGATGTTGAACGCCATTCAGACGACAGCGAGCCATTCTCTGCACTTGCGTTTAAAGTAATGACTGACCCTTATGTTGGTAAGTTAACATTCTTCCGCGTATATTCAGGTACGTTAAATTCTGGATCATACGTGAAGAACTCAACTAAAGGAAAGCGTGAGCGTATTGGACGTATCCTTCAAATGCATGCGAACCACCGTGAGGAAATCTCAACTGTATATGCT
This sequence comes from Bacillus sp. JJ1521, assembly GCF_036965165.1. Lineage (NCBI taxonomy): Bacteria > Bacillati > Bacillota > Bacilli > Caryophanales > Bacillaceae > Bacillus > Bacillus sp. JJ1521. The sequence goes on from NZ_JBALOX010000100.1 coordinate 23,100, forward strand.
GGTGACATCGCTGCAGCTGTTGGATTAAAAGATACAACAACTGGTGATACATTATGTGATGAAAAGGATAATGTAATTCTTGAATCCATGACATTCCCAGAGCCAGTTATTCAACTTTCTGTTGAGCCTAAATCAAAAGCTGACCAAGACAAAATGGGGACAGCTTTACAAAAGCTACAAGAAGAAGATCCAACATTCAGAGCGCACACTGACCAAGAAACAGGTCAAACGATTATCGCTGGTATGGGTGAGTTACACTTAGACGTACTAGTAGATCGTATGAAGCGTGAATTTAAAGTAGAAGCAAATGTTGGTGCTCCACAAGTTGCGTACCGTGAAACATTCCGTCAATCTGCACAGGTTGAAGGTAAATTCGCACGTCAATCTGGTGGACGCGGACAATACGGACACGTTTGGATCGAATTCTCACCAAACGAAGAAGGAAAAGGCTTCGAATTTGAAAACGGGATTGTTGGTGGGGTAGTTCCTCGTGAATACATCCCTGCAGTACAAGCTGGTCTAGAAGACGCTCTTGATAGAGGGGTTCTAGCAGGTTATCCATTAGTCGACATCAAAGCTAGACTTTATGATGGTTCTTACCATGATGTTGACTCAAGTGAAATGGCGTTTAAAATTGCTGCATCTATGGCACTTAAGAACGCTGCATCAAAATGTCAACCAGTTATCCTTGAGCCTGTAATGAAGGTTGAAGTTGTTATTCCTGAAGAATACATGGGTGACATTATGGGTGGTATCACATCTCGTCGTGGACGCGTTGAAGGTATGGAAGCTCGCGGTAATGCACAAGTAGTACGTGCGATGGTTCCACTATCTGAAATGTTTGGTTATGCTACTTCTTTACGTTCTAACACTCAAGGTCGTGGAGTATTCACAATGCACTTCGATCACTACGAAGAAGTACCAAAATCAATTTCTGAAGAAATTATCAAAAAAAATAAAGGTGAATAATTGATTTTCATCTTTACATCAAGTATAACTACTTATGTAGGCCTTGAAAGTGGGGACAACCCCACTTTCGGGATATCATACTTAAAAACTATAAAATAACAAATACTTAAGGAGGCTTTTCAAATGGGAAAAGAGAAATTTGACCGTTCGAAACCACATGCTAATATTGGTACAATTGGACACGTTGACCATGGTAAAACTACTTTAACAGCTGCTATCACTACTGTTCTTGCTAAAAGAAGCGGAAAAGGTGCGGCAATGGGTTATGACCAAATTGATGGTGCGCCTGAAGAGCGTGAACGTGGAATCACAATCTCAACTTCACACGTTGAGTACGAAACTGAAAACCGTCACTATGCACACGTTGACTGCCCAGGACACGCTGACTACGTTAAGAACATGATCACTGGTGCTGCTCAAATGGACGGCGGTATCTTAGTAGTATCTGCTGCTGACGGCCCAATGCCACAAACTCGTGAGCACATCCTTCTATCTCGTCAAGTAGGTGTTCCTTACCTTGTTGTATTCATGAACAAATGTGACATGGTAGATGACGAAGAATTATTAGAATTAGTAGAAATGGAAGTTCGTGACCTTCTTTCTGAATACGAATTCCCTGGTGACGATGTACCAGTAATCAAAGGTTCTGCTCTTAAAGCTCTAGAAGGTGAAGCTGAGTGGGAAGAAAAAGTTCTTGAATTAATGGCTGCTGTTGATGAGTATGTTCCAACTCCACAACGTGACACTGAAAAGCCATTCATGATGCCAGTTGAGGACGTATTCTCAATCACTGGTCGTGGTACTGTTGCTACAGGTCGTGTTGAGCGTGGACAAGTTAAAGTCGGTGAAGTTGTAGAAATCATCGGATTAACTGAAGAACCTAAAACAACTACTGTAACAGGTGTTGAAATGTTCCGTAAGCTTCTTGACTTTGCTGAAGCTGGTGACAACATTGGTGCACTACTTCGTGGTGTTTCTCGTGATGACATCCAACGTGGTCAAGTACTTGCTAAGCCAGGTACTATTAAGCCACACACAAAGTTCAAAGCAGAAGTTTATGTATTATCAAAAGAAGAAGGTGGACGTCACACTCCATTCTTCTCAAACTACCGCCCACAGTTCTACTTCCGTACAACTGATGTAACTGGAATTTGTAACCTTCCAGAAGGCGTAGAAATGGTAATGCCTGGTGACAACATCGAAATGACTGTTGAACTAATCGCTTCAGTTGCAATCGAAGAAGGAACTAAGTTCTCAATTCGTGAAGGTGGACGTACAGTAGGCGCTGGAGTAGTTGCTACAATCACTGAGTAATAACAATATGTTTTCAAAAGCAGGCGGATGATCCGCCTGCTTTTTTATGCAGTATCTTCTATATAATATAGAAGTGATGAAATAATAGGTGAAAATTCATTTCCAAAATCTAACGCAAAAATATATCGGGACTTTTGTTGAATTCTCCAATCATGGTGTGTATAATTGGAAAAGTGCGAAAGACGTGCATAAAACGAAGAATTATGTTGCATTTCGTATTTGTTTTCTATATAATAGACAATGTTGGTCTTTGACTGCGATGATGTGGAAGGTTGCTGATACACCCGGCCGCTTTGCCATGGCGAGTGTAAGGAAATTTCCACGGAGAAGGTCTATTTTAAAAAGTAGGCGAAAAAGGAGGGAAAATAATGGCAAAACAAAAAATTCGTATTCGTTTAAAGGCGTATGATCACAGAATTCTTGATCAATCTGCAGAGAAAATCGTTGAGACAGCAAAACGTTCTGGTGCGGCAGTTTCTGGTCCGATTCCACTTCCAACTGAAAAGTCTGTTTATACGATTCTTCGTGCTGTTCATAAGTATAAAGATTCTCGTGAACAATTCGAAATGCGTACACACAAACGCTTAATCGACATCATTAACCCAACACCACAAACTGTTGATTCATTAATGCGTTTAGATTTACCATCTGGTGTTGACATTGAAATCAAACTTTAATTTTAAATGAAATAAATCGTAAATATTATAGGAGGTGTGACTAATGACCAAAGGAATCTTAGGAAGAAAAATTGGTATGACTCAAGTATTCGTAGGTAACGGTGAGCTTATCCCTGTAACTGTAATCGAAGCTGGTGCAAACGTAGTTCTTCAAAAGAAATCAGTTGAGACTGATGGATATGAAGCTGTTCAAATCGGTTTCGAAGATAAGAGAGAAAAGCTTTCAAACAAACCTGAAAAGGGTCATGCATCAAAAGCAAACACTGCACCTAAGCGCTTCGTTCGCGAATTACGCGGAGTTAACTTAGATGAGTTTGAAGTTGGTCAGGAAGTCAAAGTTGATATCTTCGCTGAAGGAGATATTGTAGATGTAACAGGAATTTCAAAAGGTAAAGGATTCCAAGGGGCAATTAAAAGACATAACCAATCTCGTGGACCTATGTCTCACGGTTCTCGTTATCACCGTCGTCCTGGTTCAATGGGACCTGTAGCTCCAAACCGTGTATTTAAAAACAAACTTCTACCTGGTCGTATGGGTGGAGACCGTATCACAGTACAAAACTTAGAAATCGTAAAAGTAGATACAGAGCGTAATCTTCTTCTAGTAAAAGGTAATGTACCTGGTGCGAGAAAATCCGTTGTTACAGTAAAGAGTGCTGTAAAAGTAAAATAATTTTACAGAAAGGAGGACATTTGAATGCCTAAAGTATCATTGTATAACCAAACTGGTTCAGCTGTTGGAGAAATCGAATTAAACGATTCTGTATTCGGTGTTGAACCAAATCAACAAGTTTTATTCGATGCAGTAATCATGCAAAGAGCTTCCTTACGTCAAGGAACTCACAAAACAAAGATTCGATCCGAAGTAGCAGGCGGAGGACGTAAACCATGGCGTCAAAAGGGTACAGGTCGTGCTCGTCAAGGTTCAATTCGTTCACCACAATGGCGTGGCGGTGGAACAGTATTTGGTCCAACTCCAAGAAGCTACAGCTACAAATTACCTAAAAAAGTACGCCGTTTAGCAATCAAATCAGCATTATCTACAAAGGTTTTGGAGGAAAATATTTTAGTATTAGACAATCTAGTATTAGAAACTCCTAAAACAAAAGACATGGTTGCGGTACTGAAAGGATTAAACGTAGAACGCAAGGCGTTAATCGTTACTGCAGACGTAAATGAAGCAGTAGAACTTTCAGCACGTAATATCCCTGGAGTAACAGTTGTTGCTGCAAATGGAGTAAGTGTTCTTGATGTTCTTAACCATGATAAGCTAGTGATTACTAAAGCTGCGGTGGAAAAAGTAGAGGAGGTGCTCGCATAATGAAAGATCCTCGTGATATTATTAAGAGCCCTGTTATTACTGAACGTTCATCAGACTTAATGGCTGAGAAAAAATACACATTTGATGTAGACGTTAAATCTAACAAAACTGAAGTTAAAGATGCTATTGAGCAAATTTTCGGTGTGAAGGTTGAAAAAGTTAACATCATGAACTACAAAGGTAAGTTCAAGCGTGTAGGACGTTACAGTGGATATACAAATCGTCGCAGAAAAGCAATCGTTAAACTAACTGAAGACAGCAAAGAAATCGAATTCTTTGAAGTATAATTTTATAGAGAAGGAGGGAAATAGAGATGGCGATTAAACATTACAAACCAACCTCTAATGGTCGTCGTGGAATGACAACTTTAGATTTTGCTGACATTACTACTGACAAACCAGAAAAATCATTACTTGCGCCTTTGCACAGAAAAGGTGGTCGTAATAACCAAGGTAAAATAACTGTACGTCATCAAGCTGGCGGACATAAGCGTCAATACCGTATCATTGACTTTAAACGTGATAAAGATGGTATACCAGGACGCGTTGCTACAGTTGAGTATGATCCAAACCGCTCAGCAAACATTGCTTTAATTAACTATGCGGATGGAGAAAAACGTTACATTCTTGCTCCAAAAAACCTAAAAGTAGGTATGGAGGTAGTTTCAGGTCCTGAAGCTGACATTAAAGTAGGTAACGCACTTCCATTAGTAAATATTCCAGTAGGTACAGTCGTACACAACATCGAATTAAAGCCTGGTAAAGGTGGTCAATTAATTCGTTCTGCTGGTACTTCTGCACAAGTGCTTGGTAAAGAAGGAAAATATGTTCTTGTTCGTTTAAATTCAGGTGAAGTTCGCATGATTCTTGGTACTTGCCGTGCAACTGTAGGTCAAGTAGGTAACGAACAACATGAACTAGTTAACATTGGTAAAGCTGGTCGTTCACGTTGGTTAGGTATACGCCCAACTGTTCGTGGATCTGTAATGAACCCTAACGATCACCCGCACGGTGGTGGTGAAGGTAAAGCACCTATCGGACGTAAGTCTCCAATGACTCCATGGGGTAAACCAACTCTTGGTGCAAAAACTCGTAAGAAAAAGAACAAATCAGATAAATTCATCGTACGTCGTCGTAAAAAATAACGGGATTGTGCTACGGTTCGTTGGAACCGTAGGTCAATCACGAAGGGAGGTTCACTTATGGGACGCAGTTTGAAAAAAGGACCTTTTGTAGATGATCACTTATTGAAAAAGGTTGAAAATCAAAACGAATCTGAAAAGAAACAAGTTATTAAAACTTGGTCACGTCGTTCAACGATTTTCCCTCAATTCATTGGTAATACAATCGCGGTATATGATGGTCGTAAACATGTACCAGTCTACGTTACTGAAGATATGGTAGGTCATAAACTTGGTGAATTCGCACCAACTCGTACTTACAAAGGCCACGCAAGTGACGATAAGAAAACAAGACGTTAATGAGAGGAGGATTATCTATGCAAGCTAAAGCTGTTGCGAGAACAGTTCGTATTGCTCCTCGTAAAGTTCGTTTAGTCGCAGATCTAATTCGAGGCAAGCAAGTAGGTGAAGCAATCGCAATCCTACGTCATACACCAAAAGCTGCTTCTCCTATTGTAGAAAAGGTATTAAATTCTGCGGTTGCGAATGCAGAGCATAACTACGAAATGGACGTTAATAACCTAGTTATTACAGAAGCATATGTAAATGAAGGTCCAACATTAAAAAGATTCCGTCCAAGAGCTATGGGACGTGCAAGTCAAATTAATAAACGCACTAGCCACATCACAATCGTGGTATCAGAAAAGAAGGAGGGATAAGTAGTGGGTCAAAAAGTTAATCCTATTGGAATGCGTGTCGGCATCATCCGTGACTGGGAGTCAAAATGGTACGCAGGCAAAGATTATGCAGATTTATTACACGAAGACCTTAAAGTACGCGAATATATCGCAAAACGTTTAAGTGATGCTTCTGTCTCTAAAATTGAAATCGAACGTGCAGCTAACCGTATTAACGTTACTGTCCATACTGCTAAACCAGGTATGGTAATTGGTAAAGGTGGTACAGAAGTTGAAGCACTTCGTAAAGCATTAAACCAATTAACAGGTAAGAGAGTACACATCAACATCCTTGAAATTAAAAGGGCTGACCTTGATGCAACTCTAGTAGCTGAAAACATTGCGCGTCAATTAGAAAACCGTGTTTCTTTCCGTCGTGCACAGAAACAAGCAATTCAACGTACTATGCGTGCGGGTGCTCAAGGTATCAAAACTCAAACGTCTGGTCGTCTAGGCGGAGCTGATATCGCTCGTGCAGAACACTATAGTGAAGGAACAGTTCCACTTCACACTCTTCGTGCAGACATCGATTACGGTACTGCTGAAGCTGACACAACTTATGGAAAAATCGGTGTGAAAGTATGGATCTATCGTGGAGAGATCCTTCCTACGAAGAAGAAAACTGAGGAAGGAGGAAAATAATATGTTATTACCAAAACGTGTGAAATACCGCAGAGAACACCGTGGAAAAATGCGTGGTCAAGCAAAAGGTGGTACTGAAGTACACTTTGGTGAGTACGGTTTACAAGCACAAGAAGCATCTTGGATCACAAACCGTCAAATCGAAGCTGCTCGTATCGCAATGACACGTTATATGAAACGTGGCGGTAAAGTTTGGATTAAAATTTTCCCATCTAAGCCATATACATCTAAACCTCTAGAGGTACGTATGGGTTCCGGTAAAGGTGCTCCTGAAGGATGGGTAGCAGTTGTTAAACCTGGAAAAGTATTATTTGAAATTGCTGGTGTATCTGAAGAGATCGCTCGTGAAGCGTTACGCCTAGCATCTCACAAACTACCAGTTAAAACTAAGTTCGTAAAACGTGAAGAAATTGGTGGTGAATCAAATGAAAGCTAATGAAATCCGTGACCTTACCACTGCCGAAATTGAACAAAAAGTAAAATCATTAAAAGAAGAGTTATTTAACCTTCGCTTTCAACTAGCTACTGGTCAACTTGAGAATACTGCACGTATTCGTGAAGTTCGTAAATCGATCGCTCGTATGAAAACAGTAGTCCGCGAAAGAGAAATCGGTCGTAAATAATCGATAACCAGGAAGGAGGTCTACGATAGTGAGTGAACGTAACCAACGCAAGGTCTACACTGGACGTGTTGTATCTGACAAAATGGATAAAACAGTAACTGTTCTTGTAGAAACTTATAAAAAGCATTCTCTTTACGGTAAACGCGTAAAGTATTCAAAGAAATTTAAGGCACATGATGAAAACAATGTTGCAAAAACTGGCGATGTCGTTAAAATCATGGAGACTCGCCCATTATCTGCTACAAAACGCTTCCGTCTTGTTGAAGTAGTAGAAAAAGCAGTTATTATCTAATTATATTTTGTTCGGATCAATCAATAATCCGAAGGGAGGTTTCATGAATGATTCAACAAGAAACTCGTTTGAAAGTTGCTGACAACTCAGGAGCACGTGAGGTACTAACTATTAAAGTATTAGGTGGTTCTGGTCGTAAAACAGCTAATATTGGTGATGTTATTGTAGTTACAGTAAAACAAGCAACACCAGGTGGCGTTGTTAAAAAAGGTGACGTAGTTAAAGCTGTTATTGTACGTACGAAGCGTGGTGTACGTCGTAATGACGGAACATACATCCGTTTTGATGAAAATGCTTGTGTTATTATCCGTGACGACAAGAGTCCACGTGGAACTCGTATCTTCGGTCCAGTTGCACGTGAATTACGTGATAGTAACTTTATGAAAATTGTTTCACTAGCTCCAGAAGTATTATAATTCGAAATCGATTGGCCTTTAAGGAGGTGCGAAATAGATGCATGTAAAAAAGGGTGACAAGGTACAGGTTATTTCGGGGAAAGATAAAGGTAAACAAGGTGTGATCCTTGAGAGCTATCCAAAGAAAGACCGTGTTCTTGTAGAAGGCGTTAATATCGTAAAAAAACACTCAAAACCGTCTCAAGCGAATCCACAAGGTGGTATCATTAGTCAAGAGGCACCTATTCATGTATCAAATGTAATGCCGTTAGATCCTAAATCTAGTACTCCAACTCGTGTTGGTTACAAAGTAGTTAATGGCAAAAAGGTACGTGTAGCAAAAAAATCTGGTGAAGTTTTAGATAAATAGTAAATATAGAAAGGAGGTACTTACATGAGCCGCCTAAAAGAAAAGTTTCAAAAAGAAATTACACCTGCTCTAGTGAGCAAGTTTAACTATAAGTCTGTTATGCAGGTTCCGAAAGTAGATAAAATCGTAATCAACATGGGTGTTGGTGACGCAGTTCAAAACTCTAAAGTATTAGATAATGCAGTAGAGGAATTAGCTGCTCTTAGTGGTCAAAAACCAGTTGTAACTAAAGCTAAAAATTCTATCGCAGGTTTCCGTCTTCGTGAAGGAATGCCTATCGGTGCGAAAGTTACACTACGCGGTGAGCGTATGTACGAATTCTTAGATAAGCTTGTTTCTATCTCACTACCACGTGTGCGTGACTTCCGTGGTGTATCAAAGAAATCATTTGATGGTCGTGGGAACTACACTTTAGGTGTAAAAGAACAATTAATATTCCCTGAAATTGATTACGATAAAGTAAGTAAAGTTCGTGGTATGGATATCGTTATCGTAACTACTGCAAATACTGACGAAGAAGCTCGTGAGTTATTAACAGCATTCGGTATGCCGTTCCAAAAGTAAAGGAGGCGAAAACGTGGCTAAAAAATCAATGATTGCGAAACAAAAACGCACACAGAAATTTAAAGTACAAGAGTACACTCGTTGCGAACGTTGCGGCCGTCCACACTCTGTATTACGTAAATTTAAATTATGCCGTATTTGTTTCCGTGAACTAGCTTATAAGGGTCAAATTCCTGGTGTAAAAAAAGCAAGTTGGTAAACCCCGAATTGGGAAGGAGGTAAAAATACTATGGTGATGACAGATCCAATTGCAGATATGCTTACTCGCATCCGTAATGCGAACATGGTTCGTCATGAGAAACTTGAAATCCCTGCATCAAACATCAAAAGGGAAATCGCTGAAATCTTAAAGCGTGAAGGTTTCGTTCGTGACGTTGAATATATTGAGGATGACAAACAAGGTATTATCCGTATGTTCTTAAAATACGGTGCAAACAATGAGCGCGTTATTACTGGACTAAAGCGTATTAGTAAGCCTGGTCTACGTGTTTATGCAAAATCTAACGAAGTACCACGTGTGTTAAACGGTTTAGGAATCGCGATCGTTTCAACTTCACAAGGTGTGTTAACTGATAAAGAAGCTCGTCAAAAGCAAGCTGGCGGAGAAATATTAGCTTACGTTTGGTAAAGCTCTACAAGAATGGAGGTGTAGTACATGTCACGTATTGGTAAAAAACCAATCGAAATACCATCCGGTGTTACTGTATCATTCAACGGTAATACTGTTACTGTAAAAGGACCAAAAGGCGAATTAACTCGTACTTTCCATCCTGATATGCAAATCAATGTTGAAGACAACGTGATCAGCGTTGCTCGTCCAACTGAAAATAAAGAACACCGTGCTCTTCACGGTACAACACGTAGTCTTCTTGGAAACATGGTCGAAGGTGTATCCAAAGGCTTTGAAAGAGGCTTAGAGCTAATCGGGGTCGGATACCGTGCTCAAAAAGCTGGAAACAAACTTGTATTAAACGTTGGATATTCTCATCCAGTAGAAATCGTACCAGAGTCTGGCGTTGAAATCGATGTACCATCTAACACTAAGATCATTGTTAAAGGTATCGACAAAGAACGTGTTGGAGCGTTAGCTGCTAATATTCGTGGTGTACGTCCGCCTGAGCCTTATAAAGGAAAAGGTATTCGCTACGAAGGTGAATTTGTTCGTCGTAAGGAAGGTAAAACTGCGAAGTAAGCCTTTTTAGGTAAAAGAAAGGAGAGACGTAAATGATTACGAAACAGGATAAAAATGCAGTTCGTAGAAAAAGACATGCTCGTGTTCGTTCTCGTGTTTCAGGAACTGCAACTCGTCCTCGCCTAAATGTGTTCCGTTCAAACAAACACATTTACGCTCAATTAATCGATGATGTAAACTCAGTAACGATCGCAAGTGCTTCTACAATGGATAAAGAGCTTTCTGTTGAGGCTGCTGGAAACATTGATGCTGCAACAAAGGTTGGCGAACTAGTTGCAAAGCGTGGAATTGAAAAAGGAATCAAAGAGGTTGTATTTGACCGCGGAGGTTACTTATATCACGGACGTGTTAAAGCATTAGCAGAAGCTGCTCGTGAAGCTGGATTACAATTTTAATAAAAAGGAGGGACATTATAGATGCGTCGCATTGATCCAAATAAATTAGAACTTGAAGAACGCGTAGTTACCGTTAACCGTGTGGCTAAGGTTGTAAAAGGTGGACGTCGTTTCCGCTTTGCAGCATTAGTTGTTGTCGGTGATAGAAACGGACATGTTGGTTTTGGAACTGGTAAAGCACAAGAAGTTCCAGATGCAATTCGTAAAGCAATTGAGGATGCTAAAAAGAACTTAGTATCTGTACCGATGGTTGGCACAACAATTCCTCACCAAGTAATTGGTCAATTTGGGGCAGGAGAAGTTTTACTAAAGCCTGCATCTGAAGGTACTGGAGTTATCGCTGGTGGACCAGTTCGTGCGGTATTAGAACTTGCTGGTGTCGGTGATATCCTTTCTAAGTCATTAGGAACGAACACTCCAGTAAATATGATTCGTGCTACAATCGAAGGCCTAACTCAATTGAAGCGTGCTGAAGAAGTAGCTAAGTTACGTGGTAAATCAGTAGAAGAACTGTTAGGATAGGAGGGAAAACACAATGTCAACGAAATTAGAAATCACCCTCACTCGCAGTGTCATTGGACGTCCTGAAGACCAACGTGTAACTGTTCGTACTCTTGGATTGAAAAAATTACATCAAACTGTTGTTCATGATGATAATGCTGCGATTCGCGGTATGATTAATAAAGTTGCTCACCTAGTTACGGTTAAAGAACAATAATTAGATTTTTTTCTGAAATAAGGAGGTGCCCAAATGAAACTTCATGAATTACAACCGGCTGAAGGATCCCGTAAAACACGCAATCGTGTAGGACGTGGAACTGGTTCAGGTAATGGTAAAACATCTGGTAAAGGTCATAAAGGTCAAAAAGCGCGTTCTGGTGGCGGTGTTCGTCCTGGATTTGAAGGTGGTCAAACACCTCTATTCCAACGCTTACCAAAACGTGGTTTTACAAATATCAATCGCAAAGACTTTGCAATTGTTAACCTAGAAACATTAAATCGTTTTGAAGACGGAACAGAAGTAACACCTGAACTATTAATTGAAACTGGTGTTGTAAGTAAACTGAATGCTGGAGTTAAGATCCTTGGTAAAGGTACTCTTGATAAAAAGCTAACAGTTAAAGCTCACAAATTCTCCTCTACTGCTCAACAAGCGATTGAAGCTGCTGGCGGAACAACTGAGGTGATTTAATGTTTCAGACAATCTCCAATTTTATGCGCGTTGGTGATATAAGAAACAAGATTATATTCACCTTACTTATGTTAGTAGTATTTCGAATCGGCACCTTTATTCCAGTACCAAATGTAAATGCCGACGTTTTAAAAGCGACTGATAGCAATACGGCGTTCGGCCTTTTAAATACATTTGGTGGTGGAGCATTGTTTAACTTCTCAATCCTTGCGATGGGAATCATGCCTTACATTACTGCTTCAATTATTATTCAATTGTTGCAAATGGACGTTGTTCCTAAATTTACGGAATGGTCCAAGCAAGGGGAAGTTGGACGTCGTAAATTAGCACAATTTACTCGCTATGGAACGATCGTGCTAGGCTTTGTCCAGGCATTAGGTATGTCGTATGGTTTCAACAATATGTCAAACGGTATGTTAATTGAAAATCCTAGTATCGGAACGTACCTATTAATCGCTGTTGTGTTAACTGCCGGTACTTCATTTTTAATGTGGTTAGGTGAACAAATTACAGCTAAAGGCGTTGGAAACGGAATTTCTATTATCATTTTCGCAGGTATTGTTGCCGCTATTCCTACAGCTGTAAATCAAATCTATATTCAACAATTTGAAGATGCAGGGGATCAATTATTCCTAAGCATCATTACTGTTGTTTTACTGCTAATTGCTATTATAGCTGTTGTCGTAGGCGTAATATTTGTACAACAAGCTTTACGTAAAATTCCAATTCAATATGCAAAGCGGTTAGCTGCTAATAGCCCGGTTGGAGGACACTCCACACATTTACCATTAAAGGTGAATGCGGCTGGTGTTATTCCTGTAATCTTTGCAGTTTCCTTCGTTATTACACCACCAACGATTGCATCGTTCTTTGGTCCTAATGCGGTAACTGAATGGATTACCAAATACTTTGATTATACCCAACCAGTTGGGATGATCATTTATGTCGCGCTAATCATTGCGTTCTCATATTTCTATACATTTGTTCAAGTTAACCCTGAGCAAATGGCAGATAATCTGAAAAAGCAAGGTGGCTATATTCCAGGGATTCGTCCAGGAAGAAATACGCAAGAATATGTAACAAAAATTCTGTATCGCTTAACTTTTGTTGGTTCTATTTTCTTAGCAGCAATTTCTGTTCTTCCTGTTTTCTTTATAACTTTTGCGAATTTACCGCAGTCTGCACAAATTGGTGGAACTAGCTTGCTCATCGTTGTCGGTGTTGCACTAGAGACAATGAAGCAGCTTGAAAGTCAGCTTGTAAAACGTCATTATAAAGGATTTATCAAATAAGGTTCTGGGAATGTTTTTCCCAGCACCTCTAAGATAAGAGGCTGAGGGGGCAAATCACTTGAACTTAGTATTAATGGGGCTTCCGGGTGCTGGTAAAGGCACTCAAGCTGAAAGAATCGTAGAAAAGTACAATATCCCTCATATCTCAACAGGAGATATGTTCCGTGCTGCAATAAAAGATGGAACAGAACTAGGACTTCAAGCAAAATCTTTTATGGATAAAGGTGAACTTGTTCCTGATGAAGTTACGATCGGAATTGTCCGTGAGCGACTAAGCAAGGATGATTGCAACCAAGGATTTTTACTTGATGGATTTCCACGTACCGTTCCACAAGCAGAAGCACTTGAAGCAATCCTTACTGATCTCGATAAAAAGATTGACTACGTGATTAACATTGAAGTTGATTCTGAAATTTTACTCGAGAGATTGACAGGTCGTCGAATTTGTAAGGACTGTGGTTCTACTTATCACTTAGTATTCAACCCACCTAGTCAGGAAGGGACATGCGATAAGTGTGGTGGAGAACTTTATCAACGTGCGGACGACAACGCGGAGACAGTTGGGACTCGTCTACAAGTAAATATCGAGCAATCTAAGCCACTTCTTGACTTTTATCAGGAAAAAGGCTATCTTCGCAATATCGATGGACAACAAGAAATAAACAAAGTTTTTGGTGATGTAGAGGAGCTCCTTGGGGGATTAAAATAGATGATTATTTGCAAGTCACCAAGAGAGATTGAAATAATGCGCGAGGCTGGTAAGATCGTTGCGTTAACACATCAAGAATTACAAAAATATATTACTCCAGGGATTTCGACTAAAGAACTGGATACAATTGCTGAAAAGTTTATTCGTGGATTTGATGCAATTCCATCTTTTAAAGGGTATAATGGTTTTCGCGGTAGTATCTGTACTTCTGTTAATGAAGAGCTGGTACACGGTATGCCAGGTGATCGCGTCTTACAAGATGGAGATATAATTAGTATCGATATCGGCGCCGAGTACAATGGCTATCATGGTGACTCAGCTTGGACATATCCTGTAGGTACGATTTCACTAGAAAATCAAAAACTTCTCGAAGTAACGAGAGAATCCCTTTATCGAGGATTAGAAGAAGCAAAACCTGGTGTGCGTCTTTCAAACATTTCTCATGCAATCCAAGTTTATGCCGAGACAAACGGTTTTTCGATTGTTCGTGAATATGTAGGTCACGGTGTAGGCAAAGAATTACATGAGGAACCACAAATTCCACATTACGGTCCTCCTAATAAAGGACCACGTTTAAAACCAGGAATGGTACTTGCCGTTGAACCGATGGTAAATGCAGGTAGTCGATACGTGAAGACGTTAGCAGATAACTGGACTGTTGTAACAGTCGATGGCAAAACGTGTGCGCATTTTGAACATACGATTGCTATTACAGAAACAGGGTATGAGATCTTAACAAAATTGTAAGGCACGAACCCTATTCATGAGAATAACATTCATCTAATTTTTGATTACGTATCTCCGGAAGTTCAGAGCAGTATTAAAGAAACTGGTCGATGGCAAACGTTGAGGTAGTCCTGAATGAATCGAAGTTTGTCAATGAGCAAGTTACTGATTTGAAGAAGGGAGAACATTCCAATGGCGAAAGACGATGTAATTGAAGTTGAAGGTACTGTTGCTGAGACATTACCTAATGCAATGTTTAAAGTTGAATTAGAGAATGGTCATACTGTTTTGGCCCACGTTTCTGGTAAAATTCGCATGCACTTTATTCGTATTTTACCCGGAGACAAGGTTACGGTAGAATTATCACCTTATGACTTGACTCGCGGTAGGATTACGTACCGTTTTAAATAAATGCGCTCCGAACTATCAAGGAGGTTTGAAAAATGAAAGTGAGACCATCAGTAAAACCTATCTGCGAAAAGTGCAAAGTTATTCGTAGAAAAGGTAAAGTAATGATAATTTGTGAAAACCCAAAACATAAACAAAAACAAGGCTAATTAATAAGGAGGTGTACGTCTAAATGGCACGTATTGCTGGTGTTGATGTTCCGCGCGAAAAGCGTGTAGTAATATCTTTAACATATATTTTTGGAATCGGACGTCCAACTGCACAAAAGATCCTAGCAGAAGCTGGTGTTTCTGAAGATACACGAGTTCGTGATCTTACAGAAGACGAATTAAACAAAATTCGTGATATCGTTGATCGTTACAAAGTAGAAGGGGACCTTCGTCGTGAAGTTTCACTTAACATCAAACGTTTAATCGAAATCGGTTCTTACCGAGGTCTACGTCATCGTCGTGGGTTACCTGTAAGAGGTCAAAATACTAAAAATAACGCTCGTACACGTAAAGGACCTCGTCGTACTGTAGCAAACAAGAAGAAATAGTAAGGGAGGTAATGGATAAATGGCACGTAAAACGAATACTCGTAAACGTCGTGTAAAAAAGAATATTGAATCTGGTGTTGCTCACATCCGTTCAACATTCAACAATACGATCGTAACAATTACAGATGCACACGGAAATGCAATCTCATGGTCAAGTGCTGGTGCACTTGGTTTCAAAGGTTCACGTAAATCTACTCCATTCGCTGCACAAATGGCTGCTGAAACAGCTGCTAAAGCTTCAATGGAGCATGGTATGAGAACTCTTGAAGTAACTGTAAAAGGCCCTGGCGCAGGACGTGAAGCTGCAATTCGTGCACTTCAAGCTGCTGGTCTTGAAGTTACAGCTATTAAAGATGTTACTCCAGTACCACATAATGGATGTCGCCCACCAAAACGTCGTCGCGTATAACATACGTACAATTTTGACTGGACGTATTTGATCTTTTTCTGTATAAGATTTTTTATCCATGGCTATAATGGATTAATGGGTTTTGATAAACTTTTTTATTCTTATAAGTGTAACAAAGGCGTGAGTGAGGGAGATTCACGAATCGCCATGTTTTGTTTATAAGTTCTTTACAGAATTAATCGAGTTGTTGTTGTGCACAGATAGGGAACTTAACTTTTGGGAATTTCGGTTAGACGTCCTTGATCATGGTCTAGCCGAGGTTTCGACGTTTTGAAGGAGGGTTTATAAATGATCGAAATTGAAAAACCAAAAATCGAAACGGTTGAAATCAGCGAAGATGCCAAATATGGTAAATTCATCGTCGAACCACTTGAGCGTGGATATGGAACTACTTTGGGTAACTCCTTACGTCGTATCCTACTATCTTCTCTTCCTGGTGCCGCTGTTACGTCTATCCAAATAGATGGTGTACTGCATGAGTTCTCAACAATCGAAGGCGTCGTCGAAGATGTAACATCTATTATCTTAAATGTGAAAAAATTAGCTCTTAAAATCTACTCTGATGAAGAGAAGACACTTGAGATTGATGTTCAAGGTGAAGGTCCGGTAAAAGCTTCCGACATCACACATGACAGTGATGTTGAAATCTTAAACCCAGATCTACACATTGCAACTCTTGCTAAGGATGCACATTTTCGTGTAAGATTTACTGCGAAGCGTGGACGAGGGTATGTACAAGCTGATGCAAATAAGCGTGATGATCGACCAATCGGTGTAATTCCGATTGACTCTATCTATACTCCAGTTGCACGTGTTAATTACCAAGTGGAAAAGACACGTGTCGGACAGGTCGCGAACTTTGACAAACTGACTTTTGATGTTTGGACTGACGGTAGTACTGGTCCGAAAGAAGCGATTGCACTAGGTGCGAAAATCCTAACAGAACATTTAAATATTTTTGTAGGATTAACAGATGAAGCTCAAAATGCAGAAATTATGGTTGAAAAAGAAGAGGATCAAAAAGAGAAAGTCCTCGAGATGACAATTGAAGAGTTGGATCTCTCTGTTCGTTCATATAACTGCTTAAAGAGAGCAGGAATCAATACGGTTCAAGAACTTGCTCATAAAACTGAAGAAGATATGATGAAGGTACGAAACCTTGGTCGTAAATCTTTAGAAGAAGTTAAGGCTAAACTAGAAGAACTTGGTTTAGGCTTACGTAAAGATGACTGACTCGTTTTGATTAACGCAAATTCATAATAATTCAACAAAGGAGGGAATACCTCATGTCATACCAAAAATTAGGACGTACAAGCGCGCAACGTAAGGCGTTATTACGTGACCTTACTACTGACTTAATCATCAATGAGCGTATCGAAACAACTGAAGCTCGTGCGAAGGAATTAAAATCAGTTGTAGAAAAAATGATTACATTAGGTAAGCGTGGTGACCTTCATGCTCGCCGTCAAGCTGCATCTTACATCCGTAACGAAGTAGCAAACGAAGAGTCTGGTCAAGATGCGCTACAAAAATTATTCAGTGACATCGCAACTCGTTATGAAGAGCGCCAAGGTGGATACACTCGTATCATGAAACTTGGACCTCGTCGTGGTGACGGTGCACCAATGGTTATCATTGAATTAGTATAAACTTTTAACATTAGAGGGGCAGGACAGTTTTATAAACTGGTCTAAGCCCTTTTTATTTTATGTTCGTTATTTTTCAAAAAAGATAGAATTATCTACGAATAGTATTTACTCTCCTTATTGTATACACACAATATAATCACACTTCTCCTGAATTATAGGAATAACGCGTTCTTATTCCCTTGACAGATAAGGAAGAAACGAATAGTTTGGAAGGTAGTAAGTTGAGATGAGAATAGTTTTATTTCTATGGAAATAATTTTAGTACTGGCGCAAATGCGCCAACGCGCATTTGATTTTAGTGGGGGATAAGAATGAGTGAAAACCTTTTGATCGTTGATCAGATTAGCTATAAATACCAAGAAAACACAAGTTTCGCAGTGGAAAATCTATCATTCTCTGTTCAAAAAGGAGAGTGGCTTGCGATTGTAGGTCATAATGGCTCTGGGAAATCCACATTAGCTCGAATCCTAAACGGTTTATTGTTACCACAAACAGGTACCGTAACGATTGAAGGGGTACAGCTAAATGAAGAGTCTATTTGGGATATCCGAAGGAAAATCGGGATGGTGTTTCAGAACCCGGATAACCAGTTCGTTGGAACGACTGTAAAAGATGATATTGCTTTTGGTATGGAAAACAACGGACTTCCACGCGAAACGATGGTGTCACGAATTGAAAGAGTGATTGATATGGTTAAAATGCGAGAGTTTCTTGAGCATGAGCCACATCAACTCTCAGGCGGTCAAAAGCAAAGGGTAGCCATTGCCGGTGTTCTTGCCGTACAGCCTGATTTAATCATTTTAGATGAAGCAACCTCTATGTTAGACCCTATTGGGCGTACAGAGGTTTTAGAAACGATAAGAGAAATTAAAAATGAAAGTCAGATCACGGTTATGTCAATTACCCATGATTTAGAGGAAGCAGCACGGGCTGACCGAATCATTGTTATGAACCAAGGGCGGTTATTTGCAGAAGGGAAGCCTGAGGAAATTTTTGCTTTGGATGATAAGCTTGTAGAAATCGGGCTAGATTTGCCTTTTTCGGTGAAGGTATCTAAAAAACTACGAGCAAGCGGTGTTCCTCTTTCTAAGAATCATATAACAGAAGAAAGCTTGGTGAATGAGTTATGGACATTACAATCGAAAAACTAGAGCATCGCTACCAGATTCGTTCACCTTTTGAAAGACTAGCTTTATATGATGTGAATGCGGATATAAAATCTGGTTCATACACCGCCATCATTGGTCATACAGGTTCTGGGAAGTCGACGATTCTACAACATTTAAATGGCCTCTTACAGCCAACTTCGGGTTCGATTACAATTGGAGACCGTACAATTACTTCAAAGCAAAAGGAAAAAAATCTAAAGCCGCTTCGAAAGAATGTCGGGGTAGTCTTTCAATTTCCTGAGCACCAGCTGTTTGAGGAAACAGTAGAGAAGGACATTTGTTTTGGTCCCTTAAATTTTGGTGTGTCTTTAGAGGAGGCACAGGAAAGAGCGAAACAGACAATAAAAATGGTGGGCTTGACTCAGGAATATTTAACGAAATCTCCTTTTGATCTAAGCGGTGGTCAAATGAGACGGGTTGCAATTGCTGGCATTTTGGCTATGAACCCACAAGTATTAGTCTTGGACGAGCCTACTGCAGGACTAGATCCACGAGGTCGTTTTGAAATCATGGAGATGTTTTATAAGCTCCATAAAGAACGAGGCCTTACAACCGTCCTTGTAACCCACAGTATGGAGGATGCTTCCCGTTATGCCGATCAAATCTTTGTGATGGAAAAAGGAACAATTAAATTTCAAGGAAGCCCTGTTGAGATTTTCTCAAACCCTGAACAAGTTCTTCATTTAGGATTGGACGTTCCTGAAGCAGTAAGACTCAAGGGGTTGCTTGAAGATAAATTAGGTATTGAGATTCCACGCACGGCAAGTTTATCAGTGGATGAAATTGTCCGCTATGTCGGAGAAGCCCTTAAAGGGGAAGGGGGCCCGCTATGAACATCATTATAGGTCGCTATATACCAGGGAACTCTCCCCTTCATAAAATGGACCCAAGGGCAAAGCTATTATTAATTTTCTTTTACGTGTTTATTGTATTTATCGCAAATTCGGTTCTTACCTATGCATTACTGGGAGTTTACACATTAACGATTGTTTTATTAACAAAGGTTCCTTTACGATACATTCTCTCTGGATTAAAACCGATTTTATGGGTTATCCTGTTTACATTCATCCTTCATATCTTTTTAACGAAAGAGGGAGACCTTTTAGTCGATTTTGGTTGGCTTAAAATTTATGAGGGCGGCGTAAAACAGGGGATTTTTATCTCATTACGGCTATTATATTTAATTATTATGACCACAATATTAACATTAACAAGTACACCTATTGAAATTACCGATGGGATGGAGAGCTTATTAGCACCATTTAAAAAAATCGGTTTACCCACGCATGAACTTGCGCTTATGATGTCGATTTCACTTCGATTTATTCCGACATTAATGCAGGAAACTGAGAAGATAATGAAGGCGCAGGCGGCAAGGGGCGTTGAATTTACGAGCGGTCCGATCAAGGATCGTATGAAGGCGGTTGTTCCTTTATTGATTCCTTTGTTCATTAGTTCATTTAAACGAGCAGAAGAACTCGCAATCGCCATGGAAGCAAGAGGATATCGGGGTGGAGAAGGAAGAACCAAACTGCGTCTACTACAGTGGCGTGGTCTTGATACACTTATGCTTGTATTGCTATTTGCAACAGCAGTAGTACTATTTTTACTACGTGGATAATGAGGGAAAAGATGAGCCGCTACAAATGCATCATATCGTATGATGGGACCCAGTTTTCGGGATACCAGGTACAACCGAATAAACGGACAGTTCAATCTGAATTTGAAACTACTTTACGGAAAATGCATAAAGGGGAACAAATAAATATTGTCGCATCGGGTCGAACCGATGCAACAGTTCATGCTCTTGGACAGGTTGTTCATTTTGACTCACCTTTATCGATTCCTGCCGAGGGGTGGAAGAAAGCACTGAATTCCATGCTGCCTGATGACATTCGAGTACGTTCAGTGAAGATGGTTGAGCCAGACTTTCATGCGCGTTTTGATGTGAAGGCGAAGGAATATCGTTATCGATTGTTGATCAGTGAAGAGCCTTACGTTTTTAAGCGACAATATACCTATCATTATCCGTATCCGCTTAATCTTCATGCGATGAAAAAAGCTGCTGGGTTTTTGGTAGGTACACATAATTTTACGAGTTTTTGTGCATCAAGGACAGAAGTACAGGATAAGGTTCGTACCATCTACCAGATTAAAATAGAAAAACATAACGATGAACTCATTCTTTCGTTTATAGGTAATGGTTTTTTGTATAATATGGTAAGAATAATCGTAGGGACTTTGCTAGAGGTTGGCAATGGAAAAAAAGATGCAAGGATGATACAGTCTATTCTTGCTGGGAAAGATCGCTCACTTGCAGGAAAGACTGCTCCAGGCCAAGGTTTATACCTGTGGCAGGTATTTTATAGTGATTGGAAGTAATAGGAAGTAAGAAAATCTCTATAACAACTAATCCTGGTGTAACATTTTCTTGACATTACACCCTGAAAGTTATATTATATTTTAGGTATGATATTTAAACCCCACGTTAAAGCCCCGGAACTTTAATCGTGATTAAATACAATATGAAACGTTAGTGAAAAATTAGGAGGGAAACTCATGCGTACAACATTTATGGCTAATGCTCAGAATATAGAACGTAAATGGTATGTTGTAGATGCTGAAGGTAAAACTTTAGGTCGTTTATCAACTGAAGTTGCAACATTACTTCGTGGAAAACACAAACCAACTTTTACACCACATGTTGACACTGGTGATAATGTGATCATTATCAATGCTGAAAAAATCGAATTAACTGGTAATAAATTACACGATAAAATTTACTACCGTCACAGCCAATTCCCTGGCGGATTGAAATCAAGAACTGCATTGGAAATGCGTACAAACTTTCCAACAAGAATGCTTGAACTTGCAGTTAAAGGAATGCTTCCAAAAGGTTCTCTTGGTCGTCAAATGTTTAAGAAATTGCATGTTTACGCTGGAAGCGAACATCCACATCAAGCACAACAACCTGAAGTTTACGAACTTCGCGGTTAATTATTAAGGAGGGTATTAATTTGGCACAGGTACAATATATAGGCACTGGTCGTCGTAAAAGCTCTGTTGCACGTGTACGTTTAGTTCCTGGCGACGGACGCATTGTTATCAACGGTCGTGACATTGCAGAATATATTCCATTTGAAGCTTTAAGAGCAGTTGTAAATCAACCTCTAATTGCTACTGAAACTGTAGGACGTTATGACGTTCTTGTAAATGTAAATGGTGGTGGTTACACAGGTCAAGCTGGCGCAATCCGCCACGGTATCGCTCGTGCGTTACTACAAGCTGACCCTGAATTCCGTCCATCTTTAAAATCAGCTGGACTATTAACTCGTGACCCACGTATGAAAGAACGTAAAAAATACGGTCTTAAAGGCGCTCGTCGTGCACCTCAGTTCTCAAAACGTTAATTTTTGGCGTTTCAAAGGCTCTCAACCAGATTGGTTGGGGGTCTTTTTTATACATAAATGTTGCTATTGACCACATTTTGACCATGGATATTGATCGGGTAACCGTAAAAATAAAATTAACGGAGTTTTTCCGTTTATATACAAAATGGAAGACGTTTTCGGGAAAAATAAGGGAAGGTTTTCCGACTAAGTAAGGAAATCCCCTATTTTTGAATTTCTTGAGTTAATAGTCGGAATTTCTCCGTCTATATTAGCTATTTTCAGTGATTTTTCCTTGTTAATGAAAATTTCTCCGCTTATTTTTCAAACTCTGCTTTCTCCTAATTTCGAAGATGCACTGATTTGGTTATCTTCCCAAATGGTCCTTTTTAAATACTCTCTTTATTTATCAATCACTTTTTAAACTTGAAATTTGTATAGAATTCAAACTAATTATAAAATAGTAGAGATGACTAAAAAATGTAATTAATGTTAATCTGTTATTTTTGTATGAATTATGTATCTAATTAGGGTACGATGGGAATAGACAGTTTTGAATTGGAGGCAAGAAAGAATGAGTGGGTTTCCTAAAGATGCAATGAGAATTTTAAAAGAGACGAGTCGTACTTTTTATATACCGATTACGTTTTTGCAGAAAGAGTTGAAGCATTCAGTTGCATCTGCTTATTTGGTATTTCGGGCAATTGATGAAATTGAGGATCATGAAGAATTGGACAATGATGTAAAATACACAATCTTAATGCAAGTGGCTGATTTATTTAACCAACCATTTGATAACGAAGAATATGTAAAAATACTGGGACCAACAAATGCTCTCTTGCCTGAAGTTACACTTCGACTGGGAGATTGGCTGCAAGCCTGTCCAAAGGATGCCCTGCCAATCATCATGAATGCTGCTTATGAAATGTCATTTGGTATGGCGAAATGGTCAAAAGAAAATTGGAATATCCATACACGTGAGGATTTGGATGATTATACATATTATGTTGCAGGACTTGTTGGAGTCATGCTTTCAGAACTGTGGGAGTTGTATGGCGGAGAAAAAACGGATCGGGAACTTGCCATCGGTTATGGGCGCGGGTTACAGGCCGTTAACATTTTGCGCAATCAGAAGGAAGACTTGGATGAACGTGGTGTAAGCTTTGTACCAGATGGCTGGAACCGTGAGGAACTTTTCAAATATGCAGAGGAAAATCTCGCGAAGGCAGATGAGTATATGAAGTCTCTCAAAAAGAGAAGCATTATCTTATTCTGTCGCTTGCCTCTAGCACTGGCCCATAAAACGTTAAATGCGTTGAAAGAGGGACGGGAGAAAATTTCACGTGCAGAAGTAGAACAAACGGTGGAAGAAGTGCAAACAAATTGATTCCTGTGTATACAGGGATTGAGGATGCAGGATCTACCGTCCTTAAAGAATTTTGGTGATAAGGGCAGGTGTTGGTGATGTCCAACTCAATCGAGCAAAGAAAATCTCAACATATTAAAATCACGTTGAACGAAAAAGTTACGGGAGAGTCTATTTCAACAGGTTTAGAGTCGTTTGTATTCATGCATAATGCGATCCCTGAAATAAACTTTGACGAAATCTCCATTGAAACAAGATTCCTCGGCTTTGAATGCAAAACGCCGTTTCTTATTAGTTCCATGACGGGTGGGACTGCCTTCGCCGAGACGATTAATCGAAATTTGGCTTTAGCGGCCGAGGAAAGCGGATGGATGCTTGCACTTGGATCCACCCGTGCGCTGCTCGACAGTGACGGACATTCCACTTCCTTTTTGATGAGGAAATATGCACCGAGTGTCCCGATCATTGCTAATTTGGGTGCTGTTCAGTTCAATTATGGATACGGTGTTGAAGAATGCAGGAAAATCATCGATTTGACTGACGCAGATATGCTCGTCCTTCATTTGAACAGCATTCAAGAAGTGATTCAGGAAAATGGGGATACTAATTTCAAAGGGATATTAAAGAAGATTGAACAAGTGTGTAGCATGCTGAATGTTCCGGTCGGAGTTAAGGAAGTCGGATGGGGTATCGATGGTCAGACTGCGAAAAAATTAATTGACGCTGGAGTTGCGTTCATTGACGTTGCAGGAGCGGGAGGCACTTCCTGGAGCCAGGTAGAAAAATTCCGTGCCAAAGATCCAATAAAACGAGCTGCCGCTGAAGCGTTTAGCGAATGGGGTATTCCAACGGCAGAGTCAATCAGATTGGTTCGCGAAGAAAGTGCAGATCTTCCGCTAATTGCCAGCGGAGGGATGCAGACTGGGCTAGACGGTGCCAAGGCCATTGCGTTAGGTGCTGACCTAGTCGGATTTGGGCGATCCATTCTGAAAGAAGCGACCCAAAGTGCGGAAGATGTCCTTGAAGTAATGAAAATCCGAGAAATGGAACTTCGGATGTCGATGTTTGGAATCGGAGCGTCGACGATTCAGGATTTGAAAGGCAACACACGATTGAAAAAACTATAAAATTATTGAAAACTCTCAACCAATTGGTTGGGGGTCTTTTTTTATGTCCTAAAATCAAATTCAGTTTATTTTAATTTTTAAAAAACAATAATGCTTTAATGTTTACAAAACCGATGGGAATAATTATAATTTAAATCATTGTATTACATCCATCTTCAAAAGTAGGTGAGAAAGTGAAAAGAAACATCAAATGGTATAACAATCAATTCTTCCCTTGGGTATTGCCAATTGTGCTTGTTGTGATCTGGCAGATATTTGGTCAATACAAAATTATTGCCTCATCGATATTGCCAACTCCATTGGAGGTTATACAAGCAGCGATTCGATTATTTAAATCTGGTGAATTACAGGAACACGTTTTAATCAGTACTCAACGTGCACTACTTGGTTTTTTCATTGGAGGAATTGTTGGGTTCGTTTTTGGCCTTTTAAATGGTACGATTCTATTTTTTGAAAAAACAGTGGATACGACAATTCAAATGGTGCGGACAATTCCCCATTTGGCGTTAATTCCGCTCGTCATTTTATGGTTTGGCATCGATGAAAGTGCAAAAATATTTTTAGTCGCACTTGGGGTGATGTTCCCGATTTACATAAATACATTTAACGGTATTAAAAATGTCGATCATAAGTTAATTGAGATGGGTTCAGTATATGGACTATCGAGATGGAGGCTATTTACGAATATCATCTTACCAGGATCCTTGCCTTCCATTTTAGTTGGTATTCGTTATGCGCTTGGAGTAACGTGGATATCGCTAATTGTCGCTGAAACAATTGGGGCAAACTCTGGGATTGGCTTTTTAGCAACTACTGCGCGTGAATTTATGCAAATGGACATCGTTGTTTTAACGATTGTGCTATATGCGATTTTAGGTAAGTTATCCGACTTTATTGCGAAACTTTTTGAAAATCGTTTATTAAAATGGAATCCATCCTATAACAGAAAAAATAATTAAGGGCAGATGGGGGTGGTACGATGTTCAATATTGAACTAAACAATGTAGCGAAAAGCTACGGAGAGAATGAGGTCTTACGTGATATTAATCTATCAATTGAACAAGGAAGCTTCACTGCTATCGTGGGACGAAGCGGCTGTGGAAAAAGCACACTGTTACGAATTATCGCGAAGTTAGAGGAAATTTCAAGAGGGGAATTGTCATTTTCAGGGGAGGACGCGAAGGAACCAAAGATTCGTGTCATGTTTCAAGATGATCGTCTGATTCCTTGGAAAAGTATTCTCAATAATATTAATCTCGGTGCGGTCAACAAAGAGGTCGCAAAAGAATCTCTTGAAAAAGTTGGCTTGATTGATAAGAAAAATGATTGGCCTGATCAATTATCAGGTGGGCAAAAACAACGTATTGCTCTTGCACGTGCATTGGCAAGCAATCCTGATATTTTACTATTTGATGAGCCACTTGGTGCGCTTGACGCACTTACCAGGATTGAAATGCAAAATTTAATTGAGGGGCTTTGGCAGCAGCAGAAATTTACATCACTTCTTGTTACGCATGATGTTACGGAAGCTGTCCGTTTAGCAGATCGTGTCATTGTCATTGACAAAGGAGTCATTCAATTAGATCAAGAAATAGATTTACCAAGACCTCGTGAGCGTGACGAGAAATTTACGTCTTATGAGAAAAAGATACTAGATCAAATTTTAGGGGGATAAACATGAAAAAGTCTTTCGTATTTTTTATATCTGTTTTATTTTTGTTTGTATTAGCTGCGTGTGGCAGTGATTCCAGCACTGGTACTTCAACAGAAGGTATTTCAAGCGATAGCGATAGTGCTAAAAAAGAAGTCATTCGAATTGGCTATCAAAGAGGAAATACATTAAACATTTTAAAAGAGCATGGTAACCTTGATGAAGCATTAAGTAAAGCGGGTTATACAATTGAGTGGAAGGTGTTCCCAACTGGAACAGTGTTACTAGAAGCATTAAATACGAATAATATCGATTTTGGACATGCATCTGACGGTAACGCAGTATTCATGCAAGCTGGTGGTCACCCATTACATTATGTCGCATCTGAAGCACCATATCCAAATGGGGTTGCATTGGTCACGAAGGCTGATTCGGATATTAAAACAGTAGAAGATTTAAAAGGTAAAACAATTGGTGTAACAAAAGGTGGTAATCAACACTACTTATTATTAGTAGCATTAGAAAAAGCGGGTATTTCATTAGATGAAGTAGAAATTAGATTTTATAAAGATGCAGCGGAAGGTTTATCAGCATTCACTACAGACCAGTTTGATGTATATGGAACATGGGATCCATATTTAGCAATCGTTGAGAATAAAGTAGAAACACGCACGATAGTAAATGGTTCTGATTTAACTGAGAACCGTACATTCTACTTCGCATCAGAAGACTTTTTAGCTAAAAAACCAGATGTAATCAAAGTAATTTTAGAGGAATTACAAAAGTCCGACCAATGGGCTAATGATAACAAAACAGAAGTTTCCGAAATTCTTTCAACTGAATTAGGTTTAGAAATCGAACCAATCCAACAGGCGAATGACCGTCGTAAATTTGGTGTTCAAAAAATAGACGAAGCCATCATTACAAGTCAACAACAACTAGCAGATACATTTTTTGAAGCTGGTTTACTAGAAACAGAAGTGAGTGTTAAAGAAGCGACTAATGTAGACGAAGCACTAATTCCAGACAACATCAAGTAACAGGAGGGTTTTAACATGACAAAGGTAATTGAAAATGCATTCTTGAGCTATGGCAATACAGATGCTCCAGTAAAGGTTGAAGTATTTTTAAATCTAGCATGTCCTTACTGTGCAACATTTTTTGAAGCAGCAGATAAAGTTCTAGCCCCTTATATTGAAAGTGATCAAGTTCAATATGTGATTAAACATTATGATAAGCCACGTGAAATGCTGCTATATGGTACTTTAGCGAATTTGTTTTTTGACTACAACGAACCTGAACGCATTTATGAGATTATGAAAGACTTGTTTAAGAAGCAAACTGAATGGAGTGAGTCAGATAGTCACTCTATTAAAGAAATGTTAACGGAACAGTATGGATTAAAAGAAGAGCCAGATACAATTGACATCAGTTTAAAAATTACAGCTGAAGCGATTAAACGTCAGGTTAAAATGGTACCAACTGTTTTTATAAACGAGAAGGAATTCCAATTCCCTGTTGAGCTTGATGCGCAAGGCTTAGAAGATGAAGTTGAAAAGGCACTAGCATAGGGTAAAAAGGACACCTAAGAGACTCTCAATCAATTGGTTGAGGGTCTTTTTGATGAGGAAAAACGGATGTAGTATCCTTCCCACATCCGTTTTTAGTCTACTAATTTATTTTTTACTGCATAAAGTGCTGCTTGTGTTCGGTCAGTCAATTCGAGTTTACCTAGTAGATTGGATACATGTGTTTTGACTGTTTTTTCGGTGATAAAAAGTGAACTAGCGATTTCTTTGTTACTTTTCCCCTTGGCAATTTCCTTTAAAACATCTAACTCTCTATTCGTTAACTCCTCAATTGCATTTTTCTCCTGGTTTCGATGATTGGATAGACTGGCCAGTAGGTGTGAAGTTGCTATTGGATGAAGTTGATTTTCACCAGCCATCATTTTTTTGATGGATGTGACAAGACTATCAGGCTCAATGTCCTTTAATTGATATCCGGATGCACCTGCTTCAAGGGCGGGGATGACATGGTCTTGATCTGAAAAGCTGGTTAGGATCATAATCTTTATTTCAGGTAGTTCCTTTTTGATAATCCTTGTTGCTTCAATCCCGTCCATTTCTGGCATCACTAAATCCATTAAGATGAGATCTGGCTTTAAGGATTTTGCCAAAACAATCGCTTCTTTTCCATTAGCTGCTTCCCCGACGATTTCTAGTCCTCTTTGTGTTCGGAGAAAAAAGACAAGGCCGCGTCTAACAACATGGTGGTCATCTACTACTATTATTTTTATGCTCACTTCCTAATCCCCCTAAAACGGAATGTGAATCTCTATTTCTGTACCACTTCCCGGTTTACTTTGTAAAAGAAAGGTCCCGTTCAAGCTTTCAGTCCGTGCTTTCATGTTCCGTAATCCCAATGATGGTATTTCAAGGTTTTCCTCATAGAGGAAGCCGCAGCCCTTATCCTTAATGATCATTTTTACTCTATCTTCAGAAGCTTGGAAATGTAAAGCGACTTCTGTTGTCTGGGAATGCTTTTTACAATTTGCCAGGGCTTCCTGCCCAATACGCCACAAGGCTTCCTCTACCTTTCCGGGAATGGTGGCTGCACCTAGAACCGTTGTATCGATGGATAGACCAAGCATTTCGGCAAAGCTTCGTAGGGCACTTACTAGTCCGTTTTCTAAACCCGCAGGTCGCAGTTGCCAAATTAATGCTCTCATTTCTCCAAGTGCCTCTTGAGCCATATCTTGTATATAGGTGAACGTTTGTTTGACGTCGTTGCTTTCGGTCATTTCTACGCCGGCCCTGGCTGTGAGGCTTAAGGAAAATAGGAGTTGATTAACCGAATCATGAAGATCTCGTGCTAAACGATTTCGTTCAGCAACAAGTGCAGTCTCTTGTTCACGTTGAGTCAGCTTGATACGCTTCAGCGCGGTTCCGATTTGATAGGCAACAGCCTCAAGTAAGGCAAGTTCATTTTTTTCAAAATGAGTTTTATGTGGCGCTCCCACATTCAAGATCCCAAATCGTTCCTGCCCAGCACGGAGCGGGACGGTCGCGTGATGGGTCAAGCCGCATGTATCCCCAGCTTTTTCCTCGAGGGCATCTTCAATCCTTTTGCACTCAATAATATTTGTTGCTTTATTCAGTTGCTGGTTGTTGTACTTATTAACACACCAGCAGCTTCCATGGCACATCCGTTGCTTTTGGTTATTTGCTAATGCAGGGGGAAGTGCTTCGTCAGCAATAAGATGGTGTTTACCATGCTCATCAATTAAAAATATCCAACCAGTTTGCAGACCAGTTACCTGGAGAAGCTTAGTTAAAACACAGGATAATACGTTTTTTGTGTCTGTTCCTTCATTTAACAGTTCAGCTATTTCCTTTAATATGCTGATTTCCTCAAATTGATCCCGTGCGGACATGAAATTCCTCCCAGCAGTATTTTCTGCTTTCATTATAACCCATTTATAATATTCAGACTTTGGATTTTTCGATGGAACTCAATTAGTCTGCAAAAATTCAAGTATTTCTGTAGTAGGCCCTTTGTAGAAGACGGTCTGCCAACCATTATCTAGTCTATAGGGGCCTTCGATTTTTCGAAGACCCGTAAGCGAGGTTATTATCCTATCAAGATTACTAACTTCAAAGCAGATATGAGCATTTATCGTATTACTTGAAATTAACTCTATTCTAAAATCATCGAGGGTCAAAAACACGATTTCTTCCTCCATGAACCTAAAACGTTTCTCTTCTTGAAAACCTAAAAAGTGTTTATAAAAATCGACAGAATCCTCAAGATTGCTTACTTCAAGACCGTAATGATGAAGTTTCATACCATACCTCCAAATCAGATAATAAGATTCATATCTCCAAATTCATGCCATAAATAGTTGGCAACAATGGCTTGGTCGTAAGCCTGTAGAAGATGCCCTTCAGGAATAAACGCGGATAGCATATCAAGATGGCTCGCCTTTGGTTCGTGTAATCCAGTAATGATCCCATCGGCTATTTTCAAAGGAAACTGATCATTGATGTATAGATTAGTTACTCCCGAAAGATTACCGAACTTTACTGCGCTCTCAAGAGCTCGAACCACGGTTGTTCCAACCGCAATAACCCGTTTTCCGGCAGCTTTTGTTTCAAGTATCCGTTGCATTGTTGTTTCAGAAATGTGATATTCTTCCTCGTTCTCCTCAGGTGTCTGTTGCCAGCTATCGTCTAGGAGATAGCTTAGGCCAGTATGGAGTTGAAGAAAATCAACCTGAATTCCCTTCCGCATTAACGTAAAAAGAAGTTCCCAGCTGAAGGCCCTTCCTGCTGAGGGCATTTCTACTGAACCTGGATGGCTGGCAAAAACCGTTTGGTAATAGTCTAATTCCCATGGTTGGTCAATATATTCATATCGAACCGGCTCACCAAGTGCGTAAATGATATTTAGTAAGTCAGATCCCATTTTAGTAAACTTCAACATTTTTAATGGTGAATTTTTCTTTTCGCCAATTACCGTTGCTGATAATTCGGGTGAAAAAATAAATTGATCACCAACCTTTACATTTTTTTCGACAAAGAGTACCTCCCATAGATCTTCACCACGACGTCTAGCCAGTCGAATTTCCGTCTTAGCTGCGATTTGGATTTTGTTCCTAAGCCATCCTGCATGTAAAACAGCAGGAATGGTGCGACTATTATTTAAAATAACAAGGTCTCCAGCTTGGAGATACTGCGGTAAATGGAAGAAGCAGTCATGCTCGATGTTACCAGAATTCCGATCAAGCACCATCATTCGGACATGGTCTCTCCTAATCCCACGTTTTTCAGGTGGGAGAGAGGCATTTAGTTTATCTGGAAGGTAAAAATCGATAACTTTTGCTGCCATCATTACACCACCTCATGAGATTGTGCTGAATACCGTTTTCCATTAATGCCTTTTGTCTGATCCGAAGCAAGGTATAAAAAGATATCGACTACACCTTCTGGTTTTGCAAGCGGGTAATCACAATCCGGAACAGCCAATTGGTGCATCTCTGTATCCATTTCTCCAGGATCAACCATATTGATACGAACTCCGGTCTCGCTTAATTCATCCGCCCATGTTTCGGTGAGGCCTTCAACTGCAAACTTCGATACCCCGTATGCTCCCCAGCCTGCATAACCAGTGTGACCGGCTTCCGAAGTCACATTGATAATCGAGCCTTCATTGCGCTCGAGCATCCCAACTACAACTCTTCTTGTTACTATAAATGGTGATAGTGTATTAACCCTTAGTACCTCCATATAGTCTTCTTCGGGGTAATCGAGTAATAACGGCATTGGACTAGGTCCTAACATGGAGGCATTATTAATCAAAATATCAATCCTGCCAAAGGTGTCTTCGGTCAGTGCAACAAATCGTTCCACATCTCTAGACTTAGAAACATCAGCGGTCACTGCAAGAACTGTTGCCCCAATGTTTTCAGCTTCATGTTTTACTTTTAAAAGGTTTTCTTCCGTTCTCGCGCAGATTGCCAGCGTCGCTCCTTTTTTTGCAAAAGCTAATGTTAATGCCTTTCCTAATCCTTTTGATGCTCCAGTAATCATGACAACTTTATTTTTCATCATCGTTATCTCTCCTTACGTTCTTTATGATTTAAGCATACTGGCAACAAGGGGATTCTTCTTCGTAAAAAAGCTTGAACTTTATCTACAACTTTTGGAGGAGAAAAATTAAAAAGGGTATGTAGATTGACTGCATGGAAAAGCAATTTTCATATCGGACAACCTTTCGCCAAATTTCAAGTTATTTCGAGCAATTCATCTACATATGATGAATGTAAGAATGGTAACAAACGTGAAGGGGTGTGTGGAAAATGAGTCGTATCCAAAAATCAATGCTCGGTGCTCTAATCGGCGCGTCATCGGCAGGAATGTGGTTAGTCGTCGATCTCTTACTTCCAGAACCAATCGGGGACTATTTATTATTCGGTATTATGGGTGTAGTTCATATGGTCATTGGATGGCAGGTAGCAAGATTGCTCGGAAAGAAAAAGGAAAGTCCATCGCTTAAAGTTAAAAGGTTGGAGACATCGGATATACAGAGATAGAGATTAGCTCTCAATCAGATGATTGGGGGCCTTTTTTTGAGGAAAGGCATTAACTGTGATTAAAAACAGGACGAGATAGATCTTGAAGCGCTATGAAGGACTTTTTGAGAGGGAGCTGGGAGCGTTCGGTTCTTCATGAGCCTGATGAAGGACATTCCGCGTGAGGGCCGGCTGCATTCGGTTCTTCATGAGCCTGATGAAGGACTTTCTGAGCGGGGGCCGGCGTTGTTCGGTCCTTCATGACCCTGATGAAGGACATTTCGAGCGGGAGCCAGCAGCATTCGGTCCTTCATGAGCCCGATGAAGGACTTTCTGAGCGGGGGCCGGCGTTGTTCGGTCCTTCATGACCCTGATGAAGGACATTTCGAGCGGGAGCCAGCAGCATTCGATCCTTCATAACCCCGATGAAGGACTTTTCACGTGGAAGCTAGGAGCGTTCGGTCCTTCATCCGATGAAGGGCAAATCCAATCGGAAACCAGCCGAAATCCCCTTCATTCCCCCAATGAAAAGCAAAACCAGGCAATCCCACACAAGCAATCCTTTTCATGTATGGATAGTTTTATTTGGAAATTAAGGTAGTTTGTGTTTGGCGCATGTTTATGCTGGTACAGTAGGAAACTATCTGACAAAGGGGGTTTCTTA
This sequence comes from Bacillus sp. JJ1521, assembly GCF_036965165.1. Taxonomy (NCBI): domain Bacteria; kingdom Bacillati; phylum Bacillota; class Bacilli; order Caryophanales; family Bacillaceae; genus Bacillus; species Bacillus sp. JJ1521. Next base: position 56,073 of record NZ_JBALOX010000100.1, read on the forward strand.
TTTTATGAATGTAATTACAACCTTCAAGGAAAAACGGAAAGAGAAGCAAATCAAGTATGAACGAAAAATGCTGCGTGAGCTTTCATTAGAAGAACTTAAAAAGAACGTCGTGGATAGCTTTAGTAGCTTTTTTAGAATGGACTCCATGCTCGGAAGTGCGATTGAAGAAGGATGCATTGATGTTGCTATAGAATCATACCTATTAGGGGCTAGGTATAGTAAATTCGGTTACTACGGGGAATCTGTTGAACAAGTGAGAATGCGATGTTACAGATTTGAAAAGAACCTGATTGATGCGTTATATGAGTTCGTTTGCTACTGGGGTCATATTGGCGACCAAGGCTTTGTGAATGAGTCCCTCTACTACTCATGTGAACGCTATGTTACTTATTGGTGGACGGAAGGATTCCAGAAAGGGGAAAAAAGACACCGGCTAAAATTGCATTAGAATTTTTAATCATATATACTCTCCTTGTCCCATATAGTTATTGTAGGGACATGCAGGAGGGAAATGATGAATAAGAAACTAAAAATTACGGGTATCCTTTTAGGAGCTGTTATTTTATTTATATTTATACAATATCGATTTATGGATAAAGATGTTTGGGACCCATGGAGTTTACCTTTATCAGGGAAGTATATTATTATTGACCCTGGTCATGGTGGCCCTGACGGAGGAGCCGAAAGTGGTGACGTCCAGGAAAAGGACATCGCCCTTGAAATATCCAATAAACTCCGCGATTACTTACAACAGCAGGGAGCGCTTGTAGAAATGCTGCGGGAAGAAGATAAAGATTTAGCAAAGGACGGAACGAAAGGTCTCAGCAGACGCAAGACAGAGGATTTGAAGAAACGCGTTCAAATCATTAATGAATCAGAAGCGGATTTATTTATAAGTATTCACTTAAATGCCATCCCTTCACCAAGGTGGAGAGGGGCACAAACTTTTTACTTTAGTACCTTCAAGGAAAATGAAGACGTTGCCAAATTTATTCAAGACGAGCTTCGAAACAATCTCGGAAATACAACACGACAAGCAAAAGCGATCAATGGTGTGTATTTATTAAAAAGTGCAAAAAGGCCTGGTGCACTTGTTGAAGTAGGGTTTCTCTCAAATCCGGAGGAAAAAGCTCTATTAGTACAAGATAAATACCAAGACAAGGTCGCAGCCTCCATCTATACCGGAATCAACCGATATTTCTCAAATGAATCAAACCCACCGGAATAAAAGCAACAGGGTTAATTTAGAGGTGCAAACATTATAAAACACAAAACAAAACGCACTTGAATTCATCACAGTGCGTTTTTTATTGATCAAAGGGGATTAAATAATTATTTTAAATTTTGGGAGTTAAGTAACAAGTGATATTAAAAATAAGGGGAGATTTTCCGGTTAGGCTGCAGAACTGGGCTCTGTTCGGTGTAAGTGGAGATTTTTCGATTAAGTAAAGCAAAATGACCCATTTTTACGTTTTTCGAGTCAATAGTCGGAATCCTTCCGTCTATATTATCTATTATCAGTTCTATTTTCTAGATAAGCGGAAATTCTCCGCTTATTATCAAACTCGCTTTAGCATCTAAATTGTGACACTCCTCACACTGTAAAATCGGACGGGTATGCTATAATAAGGATGGAGTGAAACCGAATACAGAATCTAGGTGGTGTTTTTATGTTAACTGAGCAACAAGTACTAGAAGTTTTACATCAATTGCAAGATCCATTCTTACATAGAACATTCGAGGAAACGAATGCAATCCAAGAGATTAAAATAAAAGAAGAAAAGAAACATGTCAGTGTAAAAATTGCCTTATCTAAGACTGGTACAGGTGAGCAACTTCAGCTTCAAACGACAATTGTAAATGCGCTAAAACAAGCGGGAGCAGAATCTGTTGGGCTTCGTTTTACAGACCTATCACCAGAAGAACTAGCGAAATTTAAGACTGAATCAGTAGGTGAGTCAGCTCCTCTATTATCCCCGGTTAATCAAACCACCTTTATAGCGGTAGCAAGTGGTAAGGGGGGGGTTGGAAAATCAACTGTTTCCGTAAACTTAGCTGTATCGTTAGCAAGACTAGGGAAAAAGGTTGGAATTATTGATGCAGATATCTATGGATTCAGTGTTCCGGACATGATGGGAATCACAAATCGCCCTGTCGTACGCGGCGAAAAAATTATCCCAGTTGAAAGAAAAGGGGTAAAAGTGATTTCAATGGGCTTCTTTGTAGAAGACAATTCACCGGTAATCTGGCGTGGACCAATGCTAGGGAAAATGTTGAATAACTTCTTTAATGAGGTTGAATGGGGAGATCTTGACTACCTAGTACTCGACCTACCACCTGGTACAGGAGATGTGGCATTAGATGTTCATACGATGCTTCCACATTGTAAAGAAATTATTGTGACAACTCCACATCCAACGGCTGCATTTGTGGCAGCAAGAGCGGGTGCAATGGCTCTTCGCACAGAGCACGAAATCCTAGGTGTTATCGAGAATATGTCTTATTTTGAAAGTAAAGTAACAGGTGAAAAGGAATACGTCTTTGGTAAAGGCGGTGGAGAGAAGCTTGCTGATGAGCTTCAAACATCTTTACTGGGTAAAATTCCATTGGGTCAGCCTGATTGGAATGACGATGACTTTGCACCGTCTGTATATGATGAAGATCATCCGACTGGGAAAATCTATAATGATATTGCACAAAAAGTAATTGATGCAATTTAAACCACAACAACGAACAAAGACCCTCCTGGTTATTCGGGAGGGTCTTTAATCTATTGGCGAACTAACTATTACCGCTTCCTTGCCCTTCATCCTTTTTTGCTTTTTCCTGTTTTTGCATTTCTTCGGCAGCTTTAATGAGAATATCTTCAATCTTCGCTTTATATAAAGGGCTCTCAAGTGTTTCACTGATTACCGTTTGAAGATGCTTTCTAAATTCCTGACTTTTAAGAACATCTGTAAATTGTTGTTCCATCTCAGGATTTTTTAAGATATCCATCACCATTTTTTGATAATCGGGATCCTTCATCAAGTCTTTAATGAGCTTTTCGTGCTCCGTTTTCATACTCTTTGCGTATTCCTCAACAAACTTTGTATCCTCGAACGTCTTTTTCCAAAATTCAACCCCATTGTCTGAGGTAAGGGTTTCCTGGATGGCATCTTTTACGACGACTTGATCCATGACAAGATGCTGTTTAAACTTTTCATCACGCATGAGTTCCTCAACTGCTTTTTTACCATCATCGGTTTTCAATATATCGACAACCATCTTTTTGGTTTCTTCATAATCCATTCGATTTTGTTCAATATTCGCTGGGGCACACCCCACAATAGCCAATAGAAAACTAAAAATGAGGAGGAGCGACATCCTTTTTTTCATTCCATAAAGCTCCTTTCATAAGGGATCCTTATTTGTTAATATGCTTTTTTTGTTAAAAAATATTCACGCATTGCATAGTGAGAAACTAGCATTTATCCCCTTTGTTTTGGTACAATCATATTTGAAAATATAGACTGGGGGATTTTGTCGTGAAAAGTCGAAATTGGGTAAGGCTGTTTCTTTCGACCTTACTTGTTGGTGCAATAAGCACAATCTTTTTTGGGTTTGCCATTAAATGGAGTGAATATAAAGAATTATTTTTAGCAGCAGATTTTGTTGAAATCCTAATCGTCGTATTTTGGTTTATTGGTGCTGGGTTTATTTTTAGTATTATTAGCCAAATGGGCTTCTTCGCCTATCTAACCGTTCACCGTTTTGGACGTGGACTTTTCAAGAGTGCTTGGAGTCCGGCGCAAGTCGTGTTAATTGCTTTTGTATTCTTTGATTTAATTTATTTTCGTTTTAAGGTGTTTGCAACAGAGGGTGAAACAATCTCGTCCTATGTATGGATACCGATTTTGATGTTAGTATTTGCATTAATCATTGCCTATTTTAAAAGTAAACAAACAAACAGCAAAGCATTCATTCCGGCTGTCTTCTTTATATTTGTCGTATCCGTGATAGAATGGATGCCAGCTATCCGAGTGAATGATATAAGCTGGTTGTACTTAATGATTTATCCACTGTTAATTTGCAACGCTTATCAATTATTAATACTTCCAAAAATAACAAACCAAAAAAGCTGACCCAATGGATCAGCTTTTTGTTTATTTGTGCAAGGATTCTTATTCGACAACTTTACTTTTTACATCCGCATTATCAAGCATATCACTTACCGTTACAAACGAGAGACCTTTCCCTTTGATTCCTTTTAATACCCCAGGAAGAGCTTCAGCTGTCTGTTTGGCGGAATCTGAAGCATGAAACAAAATGATATCACCGCCTTTTACTTTATCTAAAACATTGCTCGTAATTTTTGCTACTCCAGGATTGTTCCAATCATTGGAATCAATGCTCCAATGGATGAGCGTATATCCAAGAGAGTCCAATACTTTCACAACCCTTGGATCAAAATTAGCGTCAGGTGTTCGGACAAATGAAACGGTTTTGACCCCCATTTTCTTAAATGCTTCTTGGGCCTTGTAAATATCCTTTTTAATCTGCGCATCCTCTAATTTAGTATAATTTTTATAATCATACCCCTTGACGCCAATTTGATGTCCATCCTTTACAATCCGTTCCACAATTTGTGGGTGTCGCTCAGCCCATGATGCGGAAAGGAAGAACGTTGCATTTTTGATCCCTTCATTTTTTAAGGTGTCGATAATTGGGAGTGCCTTTGTATCTCCCCAGCTAATATTAAAGGTAAGTGCAACCGACTTTTCGCTCTTTTCTCCTGAATTAATCACACGTGGTCCGTTTGCTGTTGAAAAAACAGGAGCAATATTTCCTTTTTCTATATAAAAAATACTGGCTGTAAAAAGGCTCGCGAAAAGAATAATTAAGGTTTGTTTAATCCTTTTGCTGCTCAAGATGTAGAAAAAATTCATTTTTATCCCCCTTGTCCAAAGCATCTTCTGTAAAAATAATATGCTTGTCATCCGATTTGTATGTGTAAAATTCTAGGGGAAAACCAATTCATAAAATAACAAAAAACTGGTAATAACTAGAATTACAATTAACTTGGGGTGAAACTATGTTTGGATTATTAGTTGATCAGAAGGAAGTTAAAGAATTAGAATACCTTCTAAAAAGAGAGATGGATGAAATCCTTTTTGATGTGGGAGATGCAAGGATTGACCATATCGTAAAAAGAGCAATGGAAGAAAGATATCAAATCCTATTTCGTTTATTTAAAAGAATTGCTGAACCTTCAGAATGCAGCAGGTATATTCGTTCGAAAAAGGTAAATAGTAAAAGGGGATAAATGAGCGGGGAGGATTGTATGTTGTCGATATGGTCCTCTTTAAATAATTTAAAAAGATTATTGACACTGATTTTACATGATGGTATATTAATAAACGTCGTCGCTGACGATCGTAGATTTTAATTAAAAGTTTTAAAAAAGATGTTGACTTCACATTGTCAGCGTGCTATATTAAAAAAGTCGCTTCTGAGCGACGGGTCAAAAAAGTTCTTTGAAAAC
>NZ_JBALOX010000101.1:0-13725 GCF_036965165.1 Bacillus sp. JJ1521
CTCGAGGGGCTAGGCACTTTGGCTAGACATTACTAAAAAAATAACAACCTACTTGAGAGGTTGTTATTTTCGGTTATTCATTAGTTGTTGGTAGTGTATCATCATCTGACTTTTTATCAATTGAATAATAAAGAAGACCACCATCGATTTCTTCTAGTGCTTTACCAACTGATTTAAAGGATACAGGCTTCTGTACCATTCCATCATTCTTTTCTTGCATGACTCTTGCCCTTTTAGCAGCAACTGTCACAAGAGTATATTTAGAATTTAATTTATTTAATAATGAGTCAATAGATGGGTTTAACATTAAAAATCAACCTCCAGCATTTGTTTATAGCGTCTTGCTACACGATCACGGCGACAATGTTCAGCTGTAACAATCGCATTAATTCGATTGCAAGCAAGCTCAACTTGATCATTTTCTACAACATAATCGTAGGCGTCCATCATTTCTCAATTTCTTCTTTAGCAACCATCATTCTGTTCAGAATTAAATCATCAGTTTCAGTACCCCTCGTAACGATTCTGTTCTTTAATTCTTTCAGACTTGGTGGCGCTAAGAAAATGAACAAACCTTCTGGGAATGCTTTTCTTACTTGAAGTGCACCTTGAACTTCGATTTCTAGAAAAACATCTTTCCCTTCTTGTAAGGTTGATTCAACATAATCAATTGGGGTTCCATAATAGTTCCCAACATACTCTGCCCATTCAAGAAGCTTGTTGTTTTCAATTAATACCTCAAATTCTTCTTTCGTTTTAAAGAAGTAATCGACACCGTCTACCTCGCCCGCGCGAGGCTTTCTTGTCGTCGTTGAAATGGAATATTGAAATTTTGTATCTGGCTGTGAAAAAATCGCTTTTCGGACAGTTCCTTTTCCCACACCAGATGGACCAGATAAAACAATTAGTAAACCTCTTTCTTTCATTCGTTCTTAACCCTACCCTTCGTCTGTTAGCTCATCTTCTTTTGATAGTCTTTGTGCAACTGTCTCTGGCTGGACTGCAGATAGGATAATATGGTCACTATCCATAATCATAACTGCGCGTGTCCTTCTTCCATATGTAGCATCAATAAGCATTCCCCGATCTCTGGCATCTTGAATAATTCGTTTAATTGGAGCAGATTCGGGACTAACAATTGAAATAATTCTGTTGGCCGAGACAATATTCCCAAATCCGATATTTATTAATTTGATTTGCACTTAATCTCCCCCATTATGTACCCCTCTATTTTTGCCGCGAAAATGGCTTTATAATCAAGCTTATTCGATATTTTGTACTTGCTCTTTTATTTTCTCTAGTAAGCTTTTCATTTCCACTACATGTTTTGCAATTAAAGGATCATTTGCTTTTGAACCAATTGTATTCGTCTCCCTATTCATTTCCTGAACGATAAAATCAAGTTTTCTGCCAATTGGATCATTTGTTTGTACGGCTTCCCTAAATTGACTTATATGACTTTCAAGTCGTGTTAGCTCTTCACTGATATCAGCTTTTTCCGCAAATAATGCAACCTCTGTGAGGACTCGATTTTCCTCAAATTCATTTCCCACATATTCTTTAATTCTTTTTTCAATACGGTCACGATATTGAGTAACTACTTTTGGTGCGTATTCCTTAATCAAATATACATTCTCTTCAATTTGTAATAGAAATGAAAAGATATCTTCGATTAGTTTCCGTCCTTCCGTTTCCCTCATTTGTATTAATTGAATTACTGCATTTTCAATGACCTCAATGACGGTTGATTCTAGTTCTTGATTTTCCATTTCTTTTTCTTCGATTGAAAGAATTTTTTCATTAGAGAGTAGCTGTCCACTTGTGAGTTGATCGGTAAGTTGGTATTTTTCTTGGATTTGCTTCGTTGACGAAACAAGTGCCTCTAATAAATCCCAGTCAATGGAGATCGTTTTGGTAACAAGGCCTTCGCCTTCAATTGTAAGAAATACCTCGACCCGTCCTCTTTTTACATGCTCCAATATAGCTTTTTTTATTTTATCCTCAAGAAACAGTAGTTGTCTAGGTAATCTTATGTTGATTTCACAGAATCGATGGTTAACAGATTTCAGCTCTGCATGAACAGAGAAGTCATTCGATTCTTTTTTGGCACGCCCAAAACCTGTCATACTTGCAATCATCATATCACTTCCAATCTGACTTAACAGGTATATCGCTTATGTATACGTTCGAAGTATGCATTTTTTATTTTACCATTGTTTTCTAAAATCGAATAGTTCTTAACAAAAAACCAAAGCGCAAGCACCTTGAAAGTGGAACATCGACTAACTACTGCCACGTCCTGTGGCAAACGTCGATGTCAGCACTTCCTCGAAAATGCTATGCATTTTCTTCGTGCGATGTTTATGCTCTCGAAGTTTTCCTTGTCCTGTGCAAGTCAGACAAGCACAAGACGAGCTGGCTAGAAGGTTGTTCTTTGACCTTCTTGACAGATTGGATTGTGACCTCGAGGGGCTAGGCGCTGGAGCTAGACGAACGAAAAAAGGTAATAGAGTATGAACTCCATTACCTCATGAATTATAACATAGTTTTGTATCTAAATTCCAAGTCTCATGCTTTTTTAGGCACGAGCAGTTGAACGCTTGCTTGTTAATAAAGATCCTGCTAATAGGAATGTTGGAATTGCGGACATTCCGATCACTAGGAGCCAATCTCTTGGTGCAATAGCATATGTCTTGAAGATTGGTTGTAGTGGCGGATAGTAAATCACAACCAGCATTAATACAAGTGATGAAATAACCGCCCAAACTAAATACATATTTTGGAATGGGTTTCGGTGGAAAATGGACCGTTCACTCCGACAATCAAATACATGTATTAACTGAGCCATAACAAGTGTTGCAAATGCGATTGTTTGCGCATAACCTAAATTATTTGGATCCCGATGGTACACCACCACGAAGGCAGCTAGTGTTGCGATACCGATTAAGAATCCGCGGCTAATAATTTTCCAGCCCAATCCTCTAGCAAAGACCCCTTCTTTTGGATGTCGCGGCCCATGTTTCATTAAATTACCTTCTGGTTGATCAAGTCCCAGAGCCATTGCTGGTAATCCGTCTGTTACAAGGTTAACCCAAAGAATTTGGATCGGTACGAGTGGCAATGGAAGACTCATTAACATGGCAAATAACATAACAAGAATTTCACCGACATTGGAAGCTAATAAATAACGGATAAATTTTCTAATATTTTCATAGATATTTCGACCTTCTTTAATTGCCGCTTTAATCGTTGCGAAATTATCATCTAGCAATACTAATGATGATGCTTCTTTCGCTACATCTGTTCCGGTAATTCCCATTGCAATTCCGATATCGGATGCTTTAATTGCAGGAGCGTCATTTACCCCATCACCCGTCATCGCAACGATATGTCCCCTGCTTTGAAGGGCTTTAACAATTTTAAGTTTATGTTCAGGTGATACCCTTGCATATACATAGACATCATCAACAATGGCCTCTAGTTCTTCGACATCCATTTTTGAAAGAGCATATCCATCTAGTACTTTACCACCAGCTGGTAGAATCCCAAGCTGAGTAGCGATTGCTTTAGCTGTAATGAGATGATCACCAGTTATCATAATTGTCTTTATTCCTGCATCCTTACACTCTTTAACAGCTGCTTTTACCTCTGGACGTGGAGGATCAATCATCCCTTGAATTCCAATAAAGGTTAAGTCACTTTCTGCCTCACGTTCAGATGTTAATTGTTGATTGGGTCTTAGCGGTTTAAAGCCAACCGCAATCGTCCGGAGGGCATTTGAAGCTAAATCTTCAATCGCATTTTTAATATTATTCTCGTACTCTATTGATAATGGTTGTTGTTTATGATCCCAAAGGACCGATTTACTTATGCCTAGTAAGACGTCTGGTGCACCTTTTGTCACGACAAACTGATTTCCTGCCTTGTCCTTGACAATGACACTCATCATTTTTCTTGCAGAATCAAACGGGAACTCATCAACTATATCAAATTGCCCTGCTAGAAATTCATTTGTTAGTCCTGCCTTAATGCCCGCTACCAAAAGAGCTCCTTCTGTCGGGTCACCATCTACAACGATTGTCTCATCTTTTCGCTTTAATGAAGCGTTATTACATAAAACGCCAAAGGTTAATAATTGTTGAAGTGTTTTATGATCGGAGGGCTTGATTACTTTTTCTCCTGCAAAAAATTCACCTTTTACATCATAGCCTGTACCTGATACAGACCACGTTTTGCCACCCGACCATAGATGTGTAACTGTCATTTTATTTTGAGTCATTGTACCGGTTTTATCGGAGCATATGACCGAGGCACAGCCTAATGTTTCAACAGCTGGTAATCGACGTACAATTGCATTTTTCTTGATCATACGTTGAACACCTAATGAAAGTGCAACTGTAACAATTGCAGGGAGCCCTTCTGGTATTGCAGCAACAGCCAATGAAACTCCCGCTAGGAACATTTCATACAGTTCATGTCCATTAATAACACCTACGACGACGACTAAAAGGGTTAATATTAATGCAACTGTTATTAAGATTTTCCCTAGCTGTTCTAATCTTCTTTGCAATGGTGTAATCATCGCTTGTGCTGATTGTAGAAGTTCTGCAATTTGACCCATTGCTGTATTCATACCCGTTCCAACTACGATACCCACCCCACTGCCACGCGTCACCATCGTTCCCATAAAGGCCATATTTTCTTGGTCACCAAGTGAAACGTCACCTTCACGAATCGGTTCAACATGCTTTGTGACAGGAACAGATTCCCCTGTCAGGGCAGATTCTTCAATTTCTAGACTTTTCACATCAACTAATCGAAGATCTGCTCCAATCCGGTCGCCACTGGTGAATTTAATAATATCACCTATAACAAGTTCTTTTGAAAGAATGCGAGCCCATTCATTATTTCGTAATACATTCACTTGAGGTGCAGATAGCTCTTTTAAGGCTTGAAGCGATTTTTCTGCTTTTCGTTCCTGGAAAAAACCTAAAAACCCATTGATTAAAACAATTGCCATAATTGCGATGGCATCAATGTATTCCCCTAACAACCCGGAAACAAGAGTTGCAGCTAGTAATACAAGCACCATGAAATCTTTAAACTGAGCTAAAAAAAGCAAAATTGCTGAAGGGCGTTCCGCTTCCTTCAATTCATTATATCCAAATTGCTTTTGTCGCTGTTTTACTTCTTGGTCGGTAAGACCATTAGAAAGGCTTGTATTCACTTTTTTTTCGACCTCTTCTGATCTAAGCTCATACCACTTCATCCGTCTTTTACACACCCCTCACAATAAACATAATCAAATGCGCCTTGGCGTATTTGCGCCCGATTTTTAGGCCCACACGATGTGGGTCATGAAGACGTTGCCACAGGATGTGGCGTCTTTAGTCTTCGATCTTACTGCTCGAAAAATTTCCTTTGAAAATCGTGGCATCCGCCGGAGGCTTGGACTCAATTCATCAGAAGTGGCCGACTTCTGATAAATTGAGTACTACTTCTATGAAAGCTTATTCAGTCTCGTCCAAAAAAATGCTATACTTTTTATTAGAGACCGATTTGTTGGTGCAGTTAGAAACGCGCAAGGTGCCTGATTATCGGCGACCAGCACAAGACAAGCGCTGACAGAAGGCGCAGTTTGCCTTCAGTAGCGATTGGATTGTGACCTCGAGCCAATGGCGCCTGGGGCTAGACACCAAAACTAATACTTAGCTTATTTAGTTTCTTATTGATATAGAAAAGAGGATACATAAATGACATTCGATGGGATATTCACTAAGCAAATAGTGAATGAATTACAGCAAACACTTGAAAGTGGAAGAATTTCAAAAATCTATCAACCATATAAAAATGAATTAATTTTTCAGGTTCGTTCAAATGGTAGGAATCATAAGCTATTGCTTTCTGCTCACCCTAGTTACGCCCGTATTCATGTGACAAATGAATCATATGATAATCCAAATGAGCCACCGATGTTTTGTATGTTGCTCCGCAAACATCTTGAGGGAAGCATTATAGAAAATATCCGTCAGATAGACATGGACAGAATCATCATCTTTGATATTAGAGGTAGAAATGAACTTGGTGATGTATCACTAAAACAACTAATCATTGAAATTATGGGCAGACATAGTAATATCATTCTTGTTGATACGGAAAAACGGATCATTCTAGACAGCATAAAACATGTTTCACCGGCAGTCAATCGTCACCGCACTGTGTTACCAGGATACACATATGTTGCACCACCAGCCCAAGAAAAGACAGATCCTTTTACAGTCGATGAAGAAGCATTTTTGAAAAAAATAGATTTTAATGCTGGTAAAATAGATCAACAAATTGTTAATAAATTTTCTGGCCTTTCCCCGCTTTTTGCAAAGGAAGCTGTTTTTCGAGCAGGGATAGCCAACCGTAAAACACTGCCAGGACCCTTTTTATCTATGATTGAGAACTTAAAACAAAATCAAATTACACCGCAAATCATCACAAAAGGTCATAAGGATTATTTCTATATTCTTCCTTTACATCATATTGACGGCGAGGCTAAAGAATTCCCATCGATAAGTGAAATGCTTGATCGTTTTTATTTTGGCAAAGCAGAAAGAGACAGGGTTAAGCAGCAAGGAAACGATCTAGAACGGTTTATCGTCAATGAAAAATCGAAAAATGAGAAGAAAATTAAAAAACTTGAAGCAACATTAGTAGAATCAGAAAAAGCAGAAAAATATAAGCTATTTGGTGAGCTCTTAACAGCAAATATGTACGCGATAACGCGGGGCGATAAAGAAGCCAATGTGTTAAATTACTATTCAGAAGACAATGAGATAGTAAAAATCCCATTAAACCCTCAGAGAACACCATCGGAAAATGCACAAAGCTATTTTTCAAAATACCAGAAGGCTAAGAATGCGGTTATCTTTGTCAAACATGAAATCGAGAAGGCCAGTGAAGAAATCACCTATTTTGACTCACTCCTTCAGCAAATTGAATCCGCCGCACCAAAGGATTTACAGGAAATTCGTGAAGAGCTTATGGAGGAAGGTTACCTTAAAATGAAGCAACAAAAAGGTAATAAAAAAATGAAGCCTACGAAACCGTCTATTGAGCATTATGAAGCGAGTGATGGAACAGAAATCCTTGTAGGAAAAAACAATAAACAAAATGATTATTTAACAAATAAATTTGCAGCAAGGGATGATATTTGGCTTCACACGAAAGAAATTCCAGGATCGCATGTCATTATTAGAAGCAAACAACCTTCACAAGAGACAATACTTGAGGCTGCGACAATTGCTGCTTATTTTAGTAAAGCTAAAAACTCCTCATCTGTTCCGGTCGATTACACATTAGTACGTTATGTCAAAAAACCAAATGGTTCAAAGCCCGGTTATGTCATCTATGACAATCAACAAACCGTATATGTTACTCCAGAAGAAGATTTAATAGTAAAGCTACGAAAATAACTATAAAAACCCTAGGATCACACCTAGGGTTTTTGTGTTTTTATTAAGCTTTGGTAGTTAACCATTCCCCTGGGTTTTTACGCCAGTTTTGTAGGCTTTCAATATCCTTTTCTGACACGACATTTTTTTCTAAAGCGACATCAATTAACGTTGGATAATCTGTTAATGTATGTGCGCTAAGATGTGCCATATTTAAACGTTCTGCCGCTGTTGGTAGTTGATACGAGAAAATTGCCGCGATGCCCAGTACTTCACAGCCTGCTTCACGAAGTGCTTCAGCAGCAGTTATTGCACTACCACCTGTTGAAATAAGGTCTTCAATGACCACTACTTTTTGTCCCTTTACTACCTTACCTTCAATTTGATTTCCTTTTCCGTGTGCTTTTGCTTTACTGCGAACATAGCACATCGGTAAATCTAAAACATCACTTACCCATGCAGCGTGAGGAATTCCTGCTGTTGCAGTTCCAGCTAAAACTTCGACTTCAGGATAGTGAGTTTGGATTAATTCAGATAGTCCCTTAGCGATTTCCCTTCGAACATGTGGAAAAGAAAGGGTTATTCGATTGTCGCAATAAATAGGAGATTTCAATCCTGAAGACCAAGTAAACGGTTCATTCGGCTGTAAAAATACCGCACCAATTTCTAATAAACGTCCTGCTATTTCTTTACTCATACTCTTACCCCTTCCCATGCAGCTTTCATCTGTTTATATGTTTGTAATGGGTTAGTTGCGCGTGTGATTGAACGACCAACCACGATCGCTGTTGAGCCTAATTCTCGCGCTTTTTCAGGCGTAACAACGCGTGCTTGATCGCCAATTTCATCACTTGCCTGACGGATTCCTGGTGTAACAGTCATAAATGTGTTTCCTAGTCTATTGTTAATGACTGGAACTTCAAGGGAGGAGCAGACCACTCCGTCCAATCCGCTTTCTTTCGTTAATGCTGCATATTCCACAACTACATCTAATAAATTTCGTTCTATGAGTAATTCTTTTTTCATCACGTCTTCAGTTGTGCTTGTAAGTTGAGTGACGGCAATACACTTTGGTCTTGATTGTCCAATGACTGTTCCAGCTTCTAGTCCTTCTCTTGCTGCTTCCATCATCTTCCGCCCTCCTGCAGCATGCACATTGACTAGGTCAACGCCAAGTCCTGCAAGACGCTTCATGCTGGAATATACGGTATTTGGAATATCATGAAGCTTTAAATCTAAAAAAATAGAATGACCTTGCTCTTTTAAAAAATGAATGACAGATGGTCCATCTTGATAATATAATTCCATTCCAACTTTTACGAAAAGCTGTTCCTCCCCGAAAGCTGTTAGAAAACCTTTGGCATCTGTTAGATTTGGAAAATCCAGCGCGATTATTAGTGGTCGGTGCATTACTTCCAGCTCCTTCCCTGACATTCAGAAATATGCTCAAATCCATATTTGTCTAGTAAACTTGGTAGCTCATCAATGATTGTTGGGCAGACAAGTGGATCGACGAAGTTTGCAGTACCCACTGCGACAGCACTTGCGCCAGCATAAAAATATTCAAGCACATCTTCAGCCGATTGAACGCCTCCCATGCCGATAATTGGAATCGACACAGCCTGACTCACTTCATGAATCATGCGAATCGCAACAGGTTTGATAGCTGGACCTGATAATCCACCTGTTTTATTTGCTAAAATTGGATTCCCAGTTTTAAGGTCAATGCGCATTCCGATTAACGTATTGATCATAGTTAAACCATCTGCACCCGCTGCTTCAATTGCTTTTGCCATTTCTACGATGTTTGAAACATTTGGTGATAATTTTACATAAACCGGTACACTTGATACTTCTTTCACATACCGCGTAAGCTCTGCCGCAACCTCCGGGATCGTACCGAAAGCAATTCCCCCTGTTTTAACATTCGGACACGATATATTTAATTCGAGTGCATGAACATTAGGTGCTTTTGAAATATCTTTTGCTACCTCGACATAGTCTTCAATTTGTGAACCAGCGACATTCGCGATTATCGGCACATCAAATTGCTCAAGCCATGGTAGTTCTTCAGACAGAACCTTCTCAAGTCCTGGATTTTGCAGGCCGATAGCATTTAACATACCTGCACTTGTTTCTGCCACTCGGGGAGTTGGGTTTCCGAATCTTGGCTGTGCAGTTGTTGCCTTAATCATAATTGCACCCAACTTGCTTAAATCATAAAATTGCGAGTACTCTTTTCCGAATCCGAAGCAGCCCGAGGCTGGCATGATTGGATTTTTTAGTGATAAACCTGGTAGCTCAATAAGAAGCCTATTCATAGTACCACCTCTCCAACCTTAAATACCGGACCATCACTGCAGACCTTTTTATAGGAATAGCCATCTGGATCATTCTGAAGATGACAAACACATGCAAAGCATGCACCTATGCCACAGCCCATTCTTTCTTCTAAAGAGATATATGCATTTCGGTCAGGATAGGCATTTTCAAGTGCCTTAAGCATCGGTGTTGGACCACAAGAATAAAGGGTATCAAATGTGATTCCGAAATTAGTGATGACATCTGTCACAAACCCTTTTATTCCAACTGACCCATCAATTGTAGCTATATATGTTTTGCCTAACTCATTAAATTTATCTTCATAAAAGACAGCAAATTTTGATTGGAATCCGAGCACATGGATGACATTTACACCCTTTGCAACTAATTGCTTTGATAATTCATAAAGAGGTGGAACACCAATTCCTCCGCCGACAAGCAATGCGGTTTGCCCTATTTCAACTTCATCAACGGGAAAACCATTTCCGAGGGGGCCAAGGACATCGACTGATTGATCGATATTTTTTTCAGAAAGGACCAGTGTTCCGAGTCCTTCCTTTCGATAAATGAGTGTGCATTCCCCATCTTCATAATTAATATTTGCAATACTAATCGGTCTTCTTAACAGTGGATCGATTCCATCACTAACCTTTACATGAACAAATTGTCCTGGCTCATTCATTTCCTGCACCAACGCCCCTGCTAGTTTAAGCTCAAAAATATCCTCTGCAATTTGAATGTGGCGGACAACCTTCATTTGTTCCTTTTTAATCATGAATGGACCACCTCACGCTTCCCAACGTGAGAACCCATTGATTCACTGGAGAATGTCATTGATTCTAGTACTTTCACGATTGCTTTCGCTGTATCTAATGAAGTTAAACATGCAACTCCATTTTCAACTGTTTCACGGCGAATTCTAAAGCCATCTCTTGCAGGCTGCTTTCCTTTTGTTAATGTATTTATTACGAATTGTGCTTTTCCTTGTCGGATGACATCAATTAGATTAGGTGTTTCTGCACCAATTTTATTTACAACTGTAACTGGAATATTTGCCTTCTGTAAGTAGCTTGCAGTACCACTTGTTGCTAGAAGTTGATAACCAATGGTATGGAAGCGTTTGGCGATTTCAAGTGCTTCTTCCTTGTCTTTATCTGCCACCGTTAATAACACAGAGCCGTAATTTGGAATCGTGATTCCTGAAGCTACTAGGCCTTTGTATAACGCTTTTTCTAATGTATAGTCTTTACCCATTACTTCCCCTGTTGATTTCATTTCAGGTCCAAGGGAAATGTCCACATTGCGAAGCTTTGCAAACGAGAAGACAGGAACCTTCACGTATACTCCTTCACATTCCGAATGTATTCCTGTTGTATAACCTAATGATGGTAAAGATTGTCCAAGAATAACCTTTGTCGCGATATTCGCCATTGGTACGCCTGTAATCTTACTTAAAAATGGTACTGTACGGCTTGATCTTGGGTTTACTTCAATTACAAATACTTCTTCGTTATAGACAACAAATTGAATGTTTAATAGACCGATAATGTTTAAACCTTTTGCAAGTGCAATTGTATGGTCAATGATTTGTTGTTTTACATGCTCTGTTAAAGTTTGTGGTGGGTATACGGCAATCGAGTCACCTGAGTGAACTCCTGCCCGTTCGATATGTTCCATGATTCCAGGAATATACACTGTTTCACCATCTGAAATTGCATCTACTTCAATTTCTTTACCAGTTAAATAACGGTCAATTAGTACCGGATGCTGTGGATTAATCTTCACCGCATTTTCCATATAATGAAGCAGTTCTTCGGTTTGGTAAACAATCTCCATTGCTCTTCCACCTAATACATATGAGGGTCTTACAAGCACTGGGTAGCCAATTGATTCTGCAATCACGACTGCTTCGTCAACTGAAGTTGCTGTTTTCCCTTTAGGCTGTGGAATACCAAGTGAAACAACAGTTTGCTCAAATTTATCTCTGTTTTCAGCACGGTCTAAGTCTTCTAATGATGTGCCAAGAATTTTTACCCCACGCTCATCTAAAGCACTCGCAAGATTGATAGCTGTTTGACCACCAAATTGGACAACTACACCTTCAGGCTGTTCAAGGTCGACGATATGCATAACATCTTCAATTGTTAGGGGCTCAAAATATAGCTTATCTGAAATACTGAAGTCAGTAGAGACTGTTTCAGGATTATTGTTGATAATGATTGCTTCATAGCCTGCTTGTTTAATTGCCCAAACGGAATGAACAGTAGCATAATCAAACTCCACTCCCTGTCCAATGCGAATTGGTCCTGAACCGAGAACAATCACACTTTTTCGGTCCGTAACAAGTGATTCATTTTCATCTTCATATGTTCCGTAGTAATAAGGTGTTGCTGATTCAAATTCAGCTGCACACGTATCAACCATTTTATATACTGGAACAATTCCCGCTTGTTTACGAGTTTCATAAATTTCCATTTCTGTGGTATTCCAAAGCTTTGCAATACTTGAATCGGAAAAGCCTCTCTTTTTCGCAAGTTGTAATGTTTCTAGATCATCAGCATTCTTACGTATAGTGTTTTCAAGCTTAATAATATTTTCAAACTTTTGTAGGAAGAATAGATCAATTTCACACCATTCATGAATTTGCTGGATCGTGATGCCTCGTCTAATTGCCTCTGCAAGATAAAATAAACGTTCATCTCCCGCTTTTCGAATTCTCTTTTCAATTGTTGCAAGATCAGCATTTGTCGCATCCTCAAGTTCAATATGAGCTACATTTGCCTCGAGAGAACGAACGGCTTTTAAAATGGATTCCTCAAAATTACGCCCAATTGCCATGACTTCCCCAGTTGCTTTCATTTGCGTACCTAGTCGGCGGTTTGCTGACTCGAATTTATCAAATGGCCAACGTGGAATTTTTGTAACAATATAGTCGATTGTAGGTTCAAACGCTGCATAAGTCGTACCTGTTACAGGGTTCTTCATTTCATCTAAAGTTAAACCAACTGCAATCTTCGCTGCTAGCTTTGCGATTGGGTAACCCGTTGCTTTTGATGCTAAAGCGGAAGAACGGCTGACACGTGGGTTAACCTCGATAATATAGTAAGTAAAGCTATACGGATCAAGCGCTAGCTGTACATTACAGCCACCTTCTATTCCAAGTGCTCGAATAATTTTTAAAGATGTATGCCTTAATAATTGATATTCACGGTCAGTTAAGGTTTGGCATGGTGCCACCACAATTGAGTCACCTGTATGAATCCCAACCGGATCTACATTTTCCATGCTACATACAACAATTGCATTATCTGCTGAGTCACGCATGACTTCAAATTCGATTTCTTTAAAACCTGCAATGCTTTTTTCTAATAAACATTGTGTGACAGGGCTATTTTTTAAACCGCTTGTTACGATTTCAATTAATTCTTCTTCATTGTTACAAATTCCGCCACCAGTACCTCCGAGTGTGAAAGCTGGTCTAACTATTACAGGATAGCCTACTCTTTCAACAAAACTGTAAGCCTCTTCTAAGTTATGGATAATATCACTGTCTGGCACAGGCTCATTAAGTTCTTTCATTAAGTTACGGAATAAATCACGGTCCTCTGCTTTTTCAATCGCGGAAAGAGTTGTTCCAAGGATTTCAACTCCACATTCTTCAAGAATACCTGATTTTGAAAGCTCTACTGCCATGTTTAAACCTGTCTGCCCACCTAGTGTTGGAAGAATAGCATCTGGTCTTTCCTTACGAATGATTTTACTAACAAATTCTAATGTTAATGGCTCAATATATACTTTATCCGCAATTTCAACATCTGTCATAATGGTTGCTGGGTTTGAGTTCACAAGAATCACTCGGTAGCCTTCTTCTTTCAAAGAGAGGCAGGCTTGAGTTCCTGCATAATCAAATTCAGCTGCCTGCCCAATTACAATGGGACCAGATCCGATTACTAATATACTG